>DASZYN010000541.1:0-2020 GCA_035545435.1 Acidobacteriaceae bacterium
AACGGCATCGGACTCGGTGATTCAGGAGTCCCAGGCCGCCGTTTAGCACTTTCGCCCTATGACTGCTAACGTAGCGGGGATGCCTGTGGATGTCAAGTGGGGTCAGGTAAAAAGTGAGTGAAAGACACTCAGGTAATCAGACAGGGTCGATTCGCGGCGGGACTGCGGGGGTTCGAGGTTGGGGGTGATCCGGGTGTAAGCGTTTCATTGTACGTGGCTTAAACGCGCGGATGGATTTTTCTCAATCCGATCCTTGCTAACTCGGCATCACTCAGCTTTAGATCGCCGGCCCATAGGATCGAGGACTCTTCGCTTGGGCCGGCCACGGCGATCTGGGTTCGGTCGAAGGCCGGCAGGACGATACGAAGCGCCTGCACCAGATCATCGAGCGAAGTGAATTCGACGGGCCAGAAGCCTTCAACGCCACGATATGCGACAAGACGAAAGCATTCTCGGCTCTCTCTGCGCACATGCTGCACAACGATGTGGACCGGCTCCATCTGGGGACAGACTCCGCAAATCGACTCGCGACCCACATCCATCCGTACCGGGCCGGCGCTCCGGGAGCGAAGGATCGGGGGAGTCGTATTCGAAACTTCGAATATAATAAAGTACATGCCCGACTCGCTGCGACAGTTTAAGGCGGAAATTTTTCAGGCTCTGGCTCACCCCACCCGGATCGCCATTGTGGATCTGCTGCGCGAGGGGGAGCTGACGGCGGGGACGTTTTCCGATCGTCTTGGTCTTGAGCAGGCGAATCTGTCCCAGCATCTGGCCGTGCTGCGGGCGCGGCAGATCGTGGTCGCGCGCAAGGCCGGCAACCAGGTGTTTTATTCGGTGCGCGATCCCCTGCTGTGGAAGGTGCTCGACCTGCTGCGCCGCTACTTTCAGAAGCAGGTGGGCGAATCGATGGCCCTGCTGGAAGAACTGGAGAAAGCCGAGGAACGGCGTTAGTGGCGCTGCCCTTTCCCCAGCAGTGGCTCCCTCGATCGGTCACTTCCCTTCGCAACTATTCGGTGCGGCGCTTCAGCCATGATCTGGCTTCGGGCGTCACCGTTGGACTGGTGGCCCTGCCGCTGGCGATGGCCTTCGGCATTGCGTCCGGCGTAACTCCACAGGCCGGGCTTTATACGGCGGTGGTGGCCGGATTTCTGATCTCGGCGCTGGGCGGGTCGCGCGTACAGATTGGTGGCCCGACGGGGGCTTTCGTGGTGATCGTCGCCGGCATCGTGGCGCGCTTCGGCCTTTCGGGGCTGACGCTGGTGACGCTGATGGCTGGAGCGATGCTGGTGGTGATGGGGGCCACGGGGCTGGGAACGGCGGTCAAATTCATTCCGCGGCCGGTGATCATCGGGTTCACGAATGGCATTGCGCTGCTGATTGCCTCCACGCAGATCAAAGACTTTCTGGGGCTGCGCACCGGTGCTGTGCCCAGTGCTTTTCTGCCGCGCATGAAGGTTCTTGTCCAGAACATCGGGACTCTTCAGTGGCCTGCGCTGGCGGTTGCGGTCGCCACGCTGGCGATCATCCTGCTCTGGCCGCGGGTGAGCCGTCGCATCCCCGGTTCCATCCTGGCAGTTCTGTTCTGCACCGCCGCTTCTACCCTGCTGCATCTGCACGTGGAGACGATCGGCACGCGTTTCGGGGGGATACCCAAAGGATTTCCGCCCTTCCATCTGCCTGCGCTCCATGCCGAGCACATCCTGCCGCTGCTGCCATCCGCGTTGACGGTGGCGCTGCTGGGCGCGATTGAAAGCCTGCTCTCCGCGGTGGTCGCGGATGGGATGGCAGGCGATCGGCACAACTCCAACGTGGAGCTGGTGGCTCAGGGAGTGGCGAATCTCTTCTCTCCACTCTTTGGCGGCATTCCTGCAACCGGCGCTATCGCGCGCACGGCGACGAATATCCGTTCCGGCGCGCTGACACCGGTTTCGGGGATGGTGCATGCGCTCACGCTGCTGACGATCCTGCTGGTCGCGGCCCCGCTGGCCCGCTTCATTCCGCTGGCTACGCTCGCGGC
>DASZYN010000542.1:0-4783 GCA_035545435.1 Acidobacteriaceae bacterium
CCGCGGGATCCGTCGTGCACCGTATCCATGGTGAAGCCTTCGGTCGATAGGCGCTCGGCGAGAAGCTTGCAGAGCTGCACATCATCGTCGACGAGAAGAACCCGGTCCATGCTGCTTCGCCACCTGTCCCAGACCCGATGCTAGTCGATCCGAGTGGGCGGGTCGCAGTCTTTACACAACTTTACTTAGCTTCACCAACCTATATCGCACTTGCTTCGGGCGACTGCTGGAATCGGGATGTGGCGAGTGGCTTTCAGGAACTCGGCACGCAAGCGAATCCAGCACTTTGAAATGGAGAAACGATGAAGCGCCTGAGTTTATTTGCGGTTCAATTCCTGGCGGCGGCGCTGGTGGGCAGCGTTTGCGGGCCGAGCCTGCGCGCCCAGAGCGACATAGCGATCACTGCGAGTGTTTCGCACGCGTTCACGATCGGAACGCAAACCCTTGGAGCTGGAACCTATCGCTTCAGCCAGGGATCGGATGCGTTTTTGCTTTCGGTGATCAATGTGAAGACCGGCGAGCAGAAGCTGTTCACGGTGCTCCCGGAGCAGCATGGCGACTTTGCCCAGCAGGGGTATTTGCGGTTTCGCACGGTGGGAGAGAGCAGCGTACTGAGCGAAATCCATTTTTCGGGAACGGATGTTTTTAGTGCTGTGGTTCAGAAGCAGAAGCCGGAGAGACGGCTGGCAAAGAAGTCTTCGGCGAAGGACACGGTGTCGGTTGCCCAGAGGTGAGGACGACCGAGGCGGCGGCTGTTTTGAACCGAGCGATTGGTGAGTCGATTTGAGAGAAATCGGAGGAGTTTGTATGAAGCGAATCATTCTTTGGTCCAGCGTTGGGGTTTTGTTGCTGGCCATGACGTTTGTCGTTTTCCGCGTGCATGCGGGCATCCGGCGCGGCTGGGGCGGGCACGGATGGCATCGGGGTGGTCCGATGAGCTATGTGGCGCACGAATTGAAGCTGAGTTCCGATCAACGGGCGCAGATTCGGGCGCTTTGGGAGGCGGAGCGACCGGGTGTTGCCACGCATGTTCACGAACTCCTGGCCGAAAACAAGGAGATGAACGCCGCCACGGTGCAGGAGAAGCCTGATCCGACGAAGGTGAAAGAGATTGCCGATCGGGAGGCTGCGACGATCGCGGCTCTGCTGGTGGAGAAGCAACAGCTACAGGCGAAGATCTATACGACGGTTCTGAATCCGGAACAGCGGGCGAAGGCCGACGCATGGGAGAAGAAGTGGGAGTCGCGGCTCGACCGGGCGGCTGAGCGGCTCGGGAAATAACCGGCGGAGCAACGAGCTAGGGCGCGGTTTCGGTGGAGGTAACGGTGCTTCCGTCGTGACCGAAGGAGAAGTGGAGCATCCACGTGCTGGGGACGGCCTGGCCGTTGCTGTGTGCGGGGGTGAAGGTCCAGTTGCGCGCGGTAGCGAGTGCCTTATCGGCAAAGTAGCGGCTGGGACCGGGGTCGTCGAGGACCGCGTTGGTGATCTTGCCCTGTGCATCGACATCAACGCGGACTCGCACGCGAACGTGGCCGTGGACTGTATCCAGGATGTGCTGGGGTATATCGGGAGTGGGGCGGGAGGCGACCGCGCCGGTCGCTCCGGAATGCTGAAGAGGCGCAGCGTCTGGCGCTGGAGCAGACGGTGCCGGAGACGCTGACTGCGGCGACTCCTGCTGCGGAGAGGCTGGGATCTGGGTCTGCGGCGGCGGAGGTTCGGGCGCTGCAGCCTTTGGTGTTGACGCTTGCGGGGACGTGGCCTCCGTTGCAGGAGGCTGCGGCTCGACGGCAGCTGGCGCGGGCTCGGAGGTCTGGGCTGCGGGCATCTGCGATTCGGCCGACGGCGGCTGATTGTGGTGAGAAAACGCGATGAAGGCGCCAATGACGCCGCCCAGAACCACGGCTGCGCCTGCCAGAACTGAGGTGGGGATGTGGCGCGGAGATGATGCTTTTGCGGCGGTCTTCGCAGGGGCGGGTTTGGCGACTTTTGCGGGATCGAGGGCGGTGCGGATGTCGTCGAGGGTCGAGCGGCGCGCGGGGTCCACGTGGAGACAGCGTCGCGCGATGGAGAAGAAGGGCTCGGGAATGGTGGCGGGGACGACGGGTTCCTGACCGCGCGGGCCATTCCAGGCCAGAGGGTGGCGGAAGAGGCACTGAACTACAACGACACCGACCGACCAGATATCGGTGGCTGGGGAGAGAAGTCCGGTAGCCATCTCCGGGGCGTCAAACTGGCCGGAGAGGAGCGCCGGGCGACCGAACTCGCCGTCGTTGTGCAGGCGATCGATGGAAATCTTGAGGCTTTCGTCGACGACCAGGATGTTGGAGGGATGGAGGTGGCCGTGGACCAGGTCGCGGGCGTGGAGCCACGAGAGCGCGTCGAGCACGGGGGAGAGCATCTCCGCGGTTTCCTCGGGGCTGAGGGGGCGGGCGGCGAGGATCTCGGAGAGCACTTCATCGGCATATTCGGTGACGACGTAGATGTAGTCTTCGCCGTCGATGGCGCAGCGGCCGGCATGGAACACGCGCAGGAGATGCGGGTGCGAGAGGTTCTTCGCGGTGACCCACTGGGCGACGCGAGCATCGGCATCGATGCCGGCGGCCGGAATCAGTTTGATGGCGGCTTTGCGGGGTGAATCCCCTTCGAATTCAGTGAGGAAGACACTGCTGCTGTCGGTGCCGCCTAACCACCGGAGGAGGGGGAATCTCCCGTCGACGACATTTCCGACGCCATCGTTGGCGAGGTGCACAAAACTCACCATTGAATCCATTCTCATCTATATCGGCAGATCGCGCATCCGTTCAAGTGCATATAACGGCGACATCACCCCGGATGGTTCCTGGCGTACCTGTTTGGATGCCGGATGGCAGTGGTCCCGCCTGAGGGAAACGCGGCTGGCCGGGGGCATTATCCTTCCTGCATGGATCTGGGACTGCATGACAGTGTGATTGTCGTAACCGGAGGCGGCGCGGGCATTGGGCAGGCGATCTCGCGCGCGTGTCTGGAGGAAGGCGCGACGGTGGTAGTGGTGAGCCGCGCGTCGGACAACGTGAAGAACTTTCTGGCCGAGATGCTGAACACGCGGCGCAAGTGCGACTTCGTGGAGGCGCATCTGGCGGACCCCGCGCAGTGCAGGAAGGCAGTGGACTACGTACGCGATCGCTATGGCAAGCTGCTTGGCCTGGTGAACAACGCGGGTGCGAACGATGGGGTGGGACTGGAGTCAGGATCGCCGGAGAAGTTCATGGAGAGCCTGAAGCAGAACCTCGTCCACTACTACGCGATGGCGCATTACGCGCTGCCGATGTTGAAGGCATCGCACGGATCGATTGTGAACATCAGCTCGAAGGTTGCGCTGACCGGGCAGGGTGGAACGTCGGCCTACGCGGCGGCGAAGGGCGCGCAGCTGGCGCTGACGCGCGAGTGGGCGGCCGAGCTGGCGAAGGATGGGGTTCGGGCCAACTCGGTGTTGCCGGCCGAGGTGATGACGCCGCTCTATGAGCGGTGGATCTCGTCGCGACCGGATCCACAGGCAGCGCTGAATACGATTGCGGGGCGGATTCCGCTGGGGCATCGGTTTACCGAGGCTGCGGAGATCGCTGCGATGACGGTGTTTTTGCTATCGCCGACCCAGAGCGGACATACGACGGGGCAGAACATTGTGGTCGATGGGGGGTATACGCATCTGGATCGGGCCCTGACGTAGATTGGACCCAGTAATCCAGGGAGACCCACGTTCCAGTCTCTTGCCAGGACTGAAGCCATGGCGATGGGTCGTATTCCTACTCATCTCAACACCCGGGATGCAACAGCGATCGCGCTTTGCGCGATGCCCACATCTCCAACTACAGAGATGTGGGGCACCCGGCTTGCGAGGAAATGCCACCGGGTTCCAGGACTGAAGCAATCTCGGATGGACGTAAGTCGAGATTAGTGCTGAATGCCTGTTTGTTCGATGCCGGATTGGATGGCCGCATTAAGTCCATCGATGTTGATATCTGTTAGTTTTCTGAACTTAATGCAATATCCCGTGACAGTTGCTTTGCCGAGTTTCTTCCCAAAGGTGTTGGCCAGGTACTTCTTGTCATTTAATCCCATAATGTAGACAGAAATACCTCCAGTATTCGCACTGATACCGATTTGATAGAATTCTTTGGTTTTTCCATCGGCATATTTCATGAGCTGCGATCCGTATCCAATGTTTGGATTGGAAACGGTTTTGCCTTTCTCATCCTTTCCGTCCAGGAACCATAACTTACATGCCGGCATCAACGCCAGAATGGTGTGATGCAGCTGCCGCATTTCGCTGCGTTTTGGTTCTGGCTGCGTGGCTAGATAGTCGTTAATTTGTTGCTGCACATTCATGTCAATCTCCGCAGCCCAGGGTATCCATCAACGCTCCTGCTCATTGCTTCCCTACTGCTTCACGAGCGGGAGGTCAATGTAGCTCTGGTGGCCGGGGGCGTGCCATATCTTCTGCTCAGCTTTTTGGTAGTCGGCGGATTTGGCCCAGAAGATATTGTCGACATAGGTTTGCGGGTTGCGGTCGTAGAGGGGGAACCAGCTGGACTGGATCTGGACCATGATGCGGTGTCCGGGCAGGAAGACATGGTTTGCAGGCGGAAGGTTGAAGGTGTAGTCGAGCGGCGTGTTGGGCTGGATCGGGTGCGGCACGGTGAAGCTTTCGCGGTATCGGCCTCGGAAGATATCGGCGGAGATCATGAGTTGGTAGCCGCCCATGTCGGGCTGAGCGGCGACTTCGTCGGGGTAAACATCGATGAGT
>DASZYN010000543.1:0-12472 GCA_035545435.1 Acidobacteriaceae bacterium
TGGTGAATGTGTTCTTGCTGGTGGCGATCGTGCTGATTCTGGTCTTCGTCCTGCGTCACCACTGACGGACGCGCTTACTCGGGATTCGCGAACAGGAAAATCAACTCCATTTCCGGATTCGGAATTTCGCCCGGGGCGTAAACCGCGAAGTTGCGCGCGCGTGTCACTGCGTCCCACACCGGCCCACTCTTTTCGACGCTGAAGTACTGGTAGCGCAGCTTCACCGGGATCGCACGTGGAGGCACCGGCACGTGCGTGAGTTTGAGGCCGGGAAGCGCCTGGCGAACCAGTTGTTCAATGTGCGTGGCCGAGCATGCCTTCAGCAGCGCGGGCGCGCGGCTGATGAGATCGGCTTCACGCAGATCCGAGGCGATGGCCAGATAAGGCCTCGAATTCTCGAAGTATTGGTCTTTGTCGATCGCTGCGGCGTAAATCGAATCGCGCAGCGGCTTGAGCGGCAGTGCAACGAAGTTGCTGGGAATGACCGTCTCCAGCAATTCTGTGATCGCCGCGTCCAGCGCCAGAAAGCATGGGCCCAGACGCTCGTGGTCGTACTGCGGCAGATCCCGCGGCTCCATCTTTGGAGAGAAGGTGGTCAGCGCTCCCGCCAGAGACAGCATCTGCAGGAAGAGCGCTTCCGGATGCACCTGCTTCGCTTCCAGCAAATGGCGCGCCCCTGGCAGGTGCGAGTTGATTGTGTAGAGCAGCCAGAAATTCGCAATGTCCGATGCGCTGAAGTCGGCCAGCGACTGGTTGCGCTGGCGCCGAGAACCGGCAAGCTGACTGCTGCGCGCAATCAGCGTTTCGATCAGGCTGCGCAGGATCCCGGTTAAAAGCTCATTGCCTTTGATGTTGAGCAGCGGCGGAGCAAACTCCGGATCGAGCCGATAGCTGCCCGCCTCCGTCTTCTGCACCTGAGCGAGCGGAAGCAGAACCGATCCTTCGAGGTTCTCTCCTTCTGCCAGAATCTGGAGGTTCTTGCGCGCCAGAGAGACCGGCTTCTCGACGCCCGAGCTGTTCTCGTCCCGCAGCATCTGCAACTCGGAATAGAATCGCGTTCCTGCAGTACCCCGCTGCAACCCGACGTTGATGCCGCTGGGGCGCTCCTGCGGAATCGCCAGCCAGAAGGCGCACGTCGTGCGCCCCGGAGGAAAACACTCTTCCAGAGTGCGCGATCCCGGAGGCGCATCGGACAGTGGCATATCCAGCAGCAAACCGTCGGGGAAGATTCCTGCTGCCTGGGTCAGAGTCAGGCGGCCTTCGCTCAGACCCGCGCCATCCAGCTGAAGCGATGTGAATCCCCAGTTACGAAAGGAGACGGCGCTCGACACAAAGCGCAGATTCTCCTCGAAGTAGCGGTCCTGCGCCTGCAGATGCTGCGGCGACAAAAACACTCCTTTGGACCACACCACAGGCTGCAGCTGGCGCATGCGTCGACTCCGTGAGGGATTGAGTATACTGCAACGCGACTCTCTCCCCGGAGGCCTGAAACGGACGGCGCGCTGCCTTCACTATCGTGGGAAAGGCTTGACACGGACCCAGGTACACAGGCAATAATCAGTCCGCCCCTGCAACCGAACGCAAGGACCTCCCAGTCCGACGTCTGCGCATCCGTTCGACGACAGCAGAAGAGTACGATCTCAGGACCGTTGTTCCGGGGAGGCAGAGTTCTTAGCGACAGTTGAGCTGTGCCTTATGCGCCGGCTCGGAGGATGGATTCATGGCCAAAGAAAGCACTCAGCATAAGCTGGATCGGGTACGCTCGCCGCGCGTGCACATCACATACGACGTTGAAATCGGCGACGCCATCGAGATGAAGGAACTGCCCTTTGTGATGGGGGTTCTGGGCGATCTGACCGGTCAGCCGGAGCAGCCGCTGGCAGCGCTGAAGGACCGCAAATTTGTGGAGATCAATCCTGACAACTTCGACACCGTCCTCAAAGGGATGCAGCCGCACCTCGCCTTTTCCGTCGCCAACAAACTGAGCGACGATCCCAATGCCGGGCAGCTGAAGGTCGACCTGCACTTTGAGAGCATGGATGACTTCTCGCCGGAGAATGTGGCGAAGCAGGTCGGCCCGCTCAAGGAGCTTCTCGATTTGCGCACCCGGCTGTCGGATCTGCGCGGAAGCCTCCAGGGCAACGACAAACTCGACGAGGCCCTCTTCGAGGCTGTGTCAAATACCGAAACGCGCGAGAAGCTTCGCGCCGAGCTGGGCAAGACCGGAGGTGAGCAATGAGCGCTCAGAAAGCGCAGACCGCGGCCGCGACCGAGACCGTCGAACAAACTTCAGAACAGACGCTGTTGGAGCAGATTGTCTCCCAGGGGCGGTTCAATCGCGATGCGGCGACCATGGAACGCGGCCGGGACATGGTGAAGGAGTTCGTCTCCCAGGTCCTTGCAGGCCACATGACGCTCACGCGGGATGCCGAAGCGTCGATCCAGGCGCGCATTGCGCAGATCGACAAGCTCATCTCCCAGCAGCTGAACGAAGTCCTGCACTATCCGGCATTTCAGAAGCTGGAAGCGACCTGGCGCGGCATCAAGTATCTCGTCGATCAGTCCGAAACCAGCGAGATGTTGAAGATCAAGGTGCTGAACGCCTCCAAGCGCGAGCTGCTGAAAGACCTGCAGCGCGCACCGGAGTTCGATCAGAGCGCGCTGTTCCGCAAAGTCTATGAAGAGGAATTCGGCGTCTTCGGTGGCGCGCCGTTCGCGGCGATGGTGGGCGACTACGAATTCGGTCGCGGGCCGGAAGACATCGAATTGCTGGAGCGAGTTTCTCAGGTTGCCTCCGCGGCCCATGCCCCATTCCTGACCGCCGCCAGCTCCGATCTGCTTAATCTGGGCAGCTACACGCAGTTGGGCGCGCCGCGCGATATCGGTAAGATCTTTGATTCGACCGAATACGCAAAGTGGAAGTCGTTCCGAGCGTCGGACGATTCACGTTATGTGGCCCTCACGCTGCCTCACATTCTCATGCGGCTCCCTTACGGCAAGGACACGAAGCAAATCGAAGCCTTCGATTTCGAAGAAGCCGTCGACGGCACCGAGCACTCGCGCTATCTGTGGGGCAATGCCGCCTATGGTCTCGCGGCACGGTTGACGAATTCCTTCGCGAAATACGGATGGTGCGCCGCAATTCGCGGCGTTGAAGGCGGCGGATTAGTCGAAGGCCTGCCCGCGCATACCTTCCGTACCGATGAAGGCGATGTGGCGCTCAAGTGCCCTACCGAAGTCGCCATCACCGATCGCCGCGAAAAGGAACTCGCAGATCAGGGGCTGGTGCCGCTTGTCCATTGCAAAGGCACCGACTATGCGGCCTTCTTCAGCGTGCAGACGGCCAACAAGCCAAAGCTCTACGACAAGGACGCTGCGAATGCCAACGCCCGCGTGTCGGCGCAGCTTCCCTACATCCTGGCCATGTCCCGCTTCGCGCATTACTTAAAGGCGATGATGCGCGACAAGATCGGCAGCTTCATGTCCCGCCAGGACTGCGAGAAGTTCCTCAATCAGTGGATCAGCAACTACATCTGTGCGGATGACAATGCTTCGCAAGCCGCCAAGGCGAAACTGCCGTTGCGGGAAGCCGTCATTCAGGTTTCCGAAGTTCCCGGCAAGGCTGGAGCTTATCGCGCCGTTGCCTTTCTCAAACCGCATTTCCAGCTCGATGAGCTCTCTGTCTCGCTGCGACTGGTGGCGGATTTGCCCGCTTCTGCACGCAAGTAAAGCCTGTTCACCTTCGCTGTATTCAGACCGAACCGGCAGGCGCCCAAGCGCGCCTGCGTCATGAAAGGAGTTTGCGATGGCAGTTGATTACTTTTTGAAGCTGGACGGAATCCAGGGCGAGTCCCAGGAGTCCGGACATAAAGATGAAGTTCAGATCATGAGCTGGAGCTGGGGCGCCACGCAGGTGTCGTCAGTCGCGGGCACGGGAGGATCGGGTGCCGGTAAGGCCAGCCTGTCCGATTTCACCATCATGGCAAACTTCGACAAATCCACACCGAAGTTCTTCAAGTCGATCTGCGCCGGTACCCACATCAAGACTGGCACCATGAATGCGATTAAATCGGGCGCGGAGGGAAAGCCTTACCTGAAGGTCGATTTCAAGGAGCTGTTCGTCAGCAGCCTTCAGATCTCGGCCTCCAGCGAGATTCCCACCGTCAGCGTTTCTTTTACCTATAACGAGATCAAAATCGACTACTCGACCCAGAACGAGCAGGGCAATCTCGCCAGCACCGGCCCTGTGACCTACAGCACGAAGGAAAACAAACTTAGCTAAGGCGATCCGTATGGACGCGCAGTCCCTGTACCGCGCCGGTCAGCTGCAACCGGCTATCGAAGCGCTTGGTGGCGAGCTGAAGAAGCAGCCGCTCGACACCAGGCGCCGTACTTTTCTTTTCGAATTGCTGTGCTTTGCCGGCGAGTACGACCGGGCGGCCAAACAGCTGGATATCCTCGCTGATGCCAGTGCCGAAGCTTCAGCCGGCGCGATGCTCTATCGCTCCGCTCTGCACGCCGAACGCACGCGCCAGGACATGTTTTCCCGCGACGAGCTTCCGCTCGGTTCGGCGCATGCGCCGCCTCCAGGCGAGTTGAATGGCGCCTCCTTTGCCGAACTCACCGATGCCGATCCACGCATCGGCGCGCATCTGGAGGTCTTCATTGCCGGCAGCTATACCTGGGTACCCTTCGCCTACGTCGAGTCGATTGAAACGGCCGCGCCCAGGCGGCTGCGCGATCTGCTGTGGCTGCCCGCAACCCTGCATACCACCGCGGACTTTCGACTGCAGGATCTCGGCGAAGTTCTGCTGCCAGTACTGAGCCCTCTCTCCTGGAGAAATCCTGATGATGCCGTGCGTCTGGGGCGAACCACCATCTGGGATCAGGATGAGAAGTACGGCGAGATTCCCCTCGGACAAAAGCTGCTGCGCTGCGGTGAAGACGAAGTGCCCATTCTGGAGATGCGTAATCTGAGTTTCCATCACGCGGGGGAGACAGCGGCAAGTGCCACTCCGTGACGATCTGCTGAATCCGATCCCGGGAGACAACCCGTCAGGCGTGAGTCTGCGCTACGAACGGATTTACGACCAGATTAAGGAAGCACGCACCGAGGAGGATGATTCCATCCCCGCCGGTGCGTGGGGCCGCACTGCCAAAAAGGCCGATCATCAACAGGTGATCAAGCTGGCAGGCGACGCTCTGGCAGGCAAGAGCAAGGATCTGCAACTGGCAGCATGGCTGGCCGAAGCTCACGTTCGCCGCGAAGGCATCCAGCTGGTTCCTGCATCGCTCCGGCTCATGCTCGATCTGCAGGAGCAGTTCTGGGACACGCTTTATCCGGAGATTGAAGAGGGCGATTCCGGCATGCGCGCCTCTCCCCTGGAATGGGCTGCGAATCGGATCGCGGCAATCCTGCGGGAAGCGCCCCTGACGCGCGATGGCCTGAACTTCTATCAGTACCGCGAGTCAAGAGCCATCGGCTACGAGGCCGATGCTGCTTCCAGCGATGCGAAGCGGGAAGCGCGCGAGCGTGCGATCGCGGACGAAAAACCCACCGCCGAGGATTTTGACAAGGCGTTGGCCGCCACCCCCAAGACGTTTTACGTCGGGTTAGAAGCCGCGATGACCGCTTCCGGCGAGACGCTCGATGCACTGCAGGTTTTCTGCGAAGAGAAATACGGTGACGACGGCCCGGGGTTTGGAAAGCTGCGCGCCGCGCTCGAAGAAGTAGGCCAGGTCGTCTCGAGTTTGTTGGCGGAAAAGCGCAAAGTGGAACCCGACGCGGTCGTGGAAGAGCCGGCCGCAGAGATGCCGGAGGCAGAACCGGAGCCGGCTCCCACCGAAGCAGGCTCGCAGCCAGCGCAGGCGGCATCGGCTCCGGCCGCCAGGAAAACTCTCTCCGCGGAGCCCGCTGATGACGACGACGCAGTTCGTCGCGTGCAATCGTGTGCGCAATATCTGCAGAAAAACCATCCCGCCAGTCCGGCGGCCTATCTCCTGCAGGCATCGATTCGACTCGGCGAGATGCGCGAACAGGGGAGCTGGGCGTCGTACGATTTCCTGGTCTCTCCGTCAACCGAAATCCGGCAGAACCTGAAGCGCCTGGCTGCGGAGTCGAACTGGGAGGAATTGTTGCGCGCCGCGGTCGCCGCCGTGGGTGAGCCTTGCGGGCGCGCGTGGCTGGACGTTCACCGCTACGTGTGGAAGGCCGGCACTGAATACGGCTATCCCGCCGTTTCGGCTGCGGTCGTTTCCACTTTACAGGGGCTGCTGAAAGACATTCCCGAAATACCGACCTGGACGCTGAACGACGACACGCCCGCGGCCAATCCCGAAACCCTGCGCTGGCTGCAGGAGACCGTACTGCCCCCGCCGCCTGCGGTGGAATCCGAGCCGGCGCCGGTATTCACAACTCCAGCGGAGACAAAGGCTGCAGGCGCAGAGGATACCCCCCCGGATGTGCTGGAGATTGCGCGCGACTTCATCCGCCGAGGGCAACTGCCCCAGGCCATCCAGTTGTTGATGCGCGATGCGGCGCAGCAACCCAGCGGACGCGCCCGCTTCCAGCGCCGCCTCCAGATCGCGCAGCTGTGCATGAGCGCCGGACAGGGAAAGATCGCGCATCCGGTTCTCGAAGAACTGGTGAAAGAAATTGAAGAACGTCGGCTGGAGGAATGGGAAGACGGCGAGATGCTTTCGCCGGCACTGGCATTGCTGCTGCAATGCCTTGAGGGCGCCGACAATAACGGGACAAGAGAAGCGCTCTTCTCCCGTCTGTGCCGCATCGATCCCATCGCAGCCATGAACATCTCTCACTGACGCAGAGGACTCGCAGCGCATGCCACGTTCGACAGAGACACTGGTCACACAATCCGTGCTCGATCGCCTCACCGCCGTGGAAGAATGGCCGGCTACCCGCCTGCAGTCGCTGCGCTTCTTTAAGGATGCCCTCAAGCGCGATCTGGAATGGTTGCTCAATACGCGCCAGCCCCCGCTGCCACAGTTGGAGTCTTATCCGCTGGCACGGACATCGATTGTGAATTACGGACTGCCCGACATCACCAGCCTCGGCCTGGCTTCGGCTTCCGATCATCGCCAGTTGAGGCTCGCCATCGAAGGCTGCGTGCGCGCCTTTGAGCCCCGCCTGACCAGCGTGCGTGTTTCGATCGACGACGCCGATCGAGGAGACCGGCGGCTGCGTTTTCATATTGAAGGCATGATGAAACTCGATCCGTCTCCGGAAGAAATCACCTTTGACACGGTACTGGAACTAGCCAGCGGTGAGTACAAGGTGAAGTAGACCATGCGCGAAGAACTTCTCGAATACTACGAACGCGAGCTGACCTACCTGCGCCAGCTGGGCGGAGAGTTCGCCCAAAAATATCCGCGCGTGGCCAGCCGCCTTCTCCTCGAACAGGACCGTTGCGATGATCCGCATGTCGAGCGGCTGCTGGAGGGATTCGCCTTCATGGCGGCGCGCGTCCATCTCCGCGTCGATGACGACTTCCCTGAGATTACATCCGCCCTGCTGGGCATCGTTTCGCCGCACTACCTGCGGCCCATCCCTTCCATGTCCGTCGTTGAATGCCAGCTGGATCCTGACCAGGGCAAGCAAACTGCTGCGGTGCAGATTCCCGCCGGGAGTGCTCTGGTGACCAGGCGTACCGTCGATGGATTGCCGTGCCGGTTTCGAACTACCTACCCGGCAACCCTGTGGCCGATCGCGACGGAACTGTGCGAGTGGCGGCAACCCGAACGCCTGGCGGATCCGGTGCGCGCGCAGGGGGCGGTTGGAGTCGTGCGCCTTTTGCTGCGCTGCGGACGCGACATCACCTTCGACAAATTGGCGATGCGGGATCTCGCCTTCCACCTGAACGGGGAGACGAATCTCGTCCACACTCTTTACGAGTTGCTGTGCAGAAACTGCGTTTCCATCCTGATCCGCAATCCACAGCAACGAGGGGGGAAGGTCGTCGCCCTCTCCTCTGCGCAGTTGCGGCCGATGGGATTTGAGCCCGAAGAAGCGATGCTGCCCTGGCCCAAACGCGCCTTCGACGGCTACCGTCTGCTGCAGGAATACTTCACGTTCCCGGAAAAGTTTCTCTTCTTCAGGCTGAGCGGTCTGGAAGCGATCGCCGAGGCTGGATGCACGGAGCAGGCCGAGATCCTTTTCTGTATCTCTCGTTTCGATCGCCCCGAACGCCAGCAGGACCTCGAAACGGGCGTGACCACGCGAACCATTCGCCTCGGCTGCACCCCGGTGATCAACCTGCAGTCGCAGGTCGCCGAACCGATTCTCGTCACCCATACGAAGCAGGAATACGACATTATCCCCGACGTGCGCCATCGCGAAACCATGGAGCTGTTCTCGATCGAGGAAGTCATGGCCTCGAACACGGCCCGGCGCGAGAGCATCCGCCTGGAGCCGCTCTATTCCTATCGCTTTCAGGCCCGCAGGGAGAACAAGCGCGTTTACTGGCATGCCATCCGGCGGATGAACGTCTTTGGCGAACGCCAGCCCTCTTCCCTGCACCTCTCGCTGGTCGACATCGACGGCCTGCTGACCGAGCCGAATGCCGAGGTGCTCACTGTTCGCTGCGAGTGTTCGAATTTTGACCTCCCGTCCCGCCTGCCTTTCGGAGCCGAAGAGGGGGATTTCATCGCTGAGAATTTGCCGGCCGTGCGCGTGATCACGGCCCTGCGCCGCCCCACCCCGACATATCACCCCCCGGATGCCAGGGGTCAGCTGTGGCGCCTGGTTTCCCAGTTGTCGCTCAATTACCTGTCCCTCGACGAGCAGGGGGTGACCGGCCTCCAGGAGATTCTGCGTCTGCACAACTTCACCGATTCCTCCTATCTCGAAAATCAGATTGGCGGAATCACGAAGATGAGTTCCAGCCCGCATTTTGCGCTCATGAGTTCCGTCTACGGCAATCTGCCGGCACGCGGCACCCGCGTCGAGATCGAGCTGGATGAGCGTCAGTTTGTCGGCGGCGGCGCTTATCTTTTTGCCAACGTGCTGGATCGCTTTTTGGGAAGTTACACCTCTATCAACAGCTTCTGTCAACTGGTTGCGCGCACCAATCAAAGAAAGGAATTGCTTGGCGAATGGCCACCCAAAGCGGGCTACCAACCGCTGATCTGAAATTCGAGCCGATCCGGAGGCTGCTCGAACAGGAGCCCTGCTCGGTCCAGTTCTTCCAGGCGGTGCGCCTGCTCGAGCGGCTGTACCCGGAACGCAATCCCGTTGGCCTGTTCGTTGCTCCATCATCCGAGGTGGTACGTTTCTCTTCCCTTCCAACCCTGTCTTTCCCGGCCAGTGAAATTGCCGAGCTTGACCTCGCGGACGAATCCAGCTCCGCGCACATGAAGGTGAACTTCATGGGCCTCAGTGCCGCGGTCGCTGCTTTGCCCGATCCCTATACCGAGTTCCTCCTCGAGCGCGCTAAAGCAAAAGACCCGGCCCCCGGCGAGTTCTTCGATCTGTTCAACCACCGCATGATTTCCCTCTTCCATCGCGGTTGGCAGAAATACCGGTTCTATATCGCGTACGAGCGGACTGGAGCCAGTGACGACGGCATCAGCAGAATCCTGCTCCATCTGATCGGCCTGGGCAGCAAAGGCTTGACGCGCCGTATGGAAATCGAGGACGAGGCATGCCTCTACTACACGAGCCTCATCGCCCAGCGACGCCCCACCGCCCAGGGGTTAAAGCAGCTGCTTGAGGACTACTTCGAAGTGCCCGTCCGGATTGAGCAGTTTACAGGGACGTGGAATCGGCTGCCCCCGGCCAATCAGACCTTCCTGCGGGACAACGGATCCTTCTGCGAACGCCTGGGAATGGGAACCATCGTGGGCGACGAAATCTGGGATCAGCACGGGACCATCACGCTGCGGCTGGGCCCGATGAATTTCGCCACATACCTGGAGTTCCTGCCCGGCGGCCCGGCCTTTATCGAATTGCGCGCGTGGCTCCACTTCTATGCCAATCGCGAATTCAATTTCGTCATCCAGCCCGTGCTCGAGCGCGAAGAAACGCCGCCCACGCAGCTGGGCGACGAGGGAGAAACAGCGTCACGTCTGGGTTTGGTGAGCTGGGTCAAAAACCAGCCTCTCCATCGCGATCCCGACGAGGCTACCTACCGGTTGTCGTAACAGATTGTGCATCACTGGAGCAAGGGACCATGAGCCTGAATCTGAAATCGCTGATCGGCAAGCTGAACGACAGCACACGCAATGCACTGGAAGCCGCGGCTGGACTGTGCGTTGCCCGGACCCACTACGACATTGAGATCGAGCATTTCCTGCTCAAAGTTCTCGACAATGCCGATAACGACATCGCTTTCATCCTGAAGCAGTATGGGGTCGATCGCTCAAGGCTCACAGCCGAGCTCCAGCGCAGCCTCGATCGCCTGAAAAGCGGCAATGCGCGCAGCCCCGCCTTTAGCCCCCATCTGGTGAAGCTGCTCACCGAGGCGTGGACGGTGGCGACCATTGAATACGACGCCGCCCAGATTCGCACTGGCTTTGTTCTGCTGGCTCTCCTGCAGAGCGACGACCTGTCGCGAATGATTCGCGAGGTAAGCAAAGAACTGCAGCTGGTCCCGGTGGAAGCCTTTCGTAAGGATTTTTACACCGTCACCGAAAAATCTCACGAAGCGACAGAGTCCTCTCCCGCCGCCGCACCCGGTGACAGTGGAGAAGCGCCCCGGTCGTCAGGTTCAGGGAAGACGCAACATCTCGATCAGTACACGGTGAACCTGACCGCGCATGCGAAGGCAGGCAAAATTGATCCGGTCCTCGGCCGCGATGCGGAGATCCGCCAGGTGATCGACATCCTTATGCGCCGCCGCCAGAACAACCCCATCCTCACTGGCGAAGCCGGCGTCGGTAAGACCGCCGTAGTCGAGGGCTTTGCGCTGCGATTGGCTGCCGGCGACGTGCCGCCCGCTCTGCGCAACGTGCAGCTACACAGTCTGGACATGGCGCTCTTGCAGGCCGGAGCCGGAGTGAAGGGGGAATTCGAGAACCGGCTGAAAGGGCTCATCAATGAGGTGAAATCCTCGCCGCATCCCATCGTGCTTTTTATCGATGAGGCCCACACCATGATCGGCGCGGGCGGCCAGGCCGGTCAGAACGATGCGGCAAATCTCCTCAAACCCGCGCTGGCACGCGGCGAACTGCGCACCATCGCGGCGACAACCTGGTCCGAATACAAGAAATTCTTTGAGAAGGACGCGGCGCTGGCCCGGCGCTTCCAGGTAGTAAAAGTGGAAGAGCCCTCCGAAACCCAGTGCGACGCGATGCTGCGCGGAATGGTCTCCGCGCTGGAGAAGCACCATCAGCTGCGAATTCTCGATGAGGCGGTGACCTCAACAGTGCGGTTGTCGCACCGCTACCTGGCTGGACGTCAGCTGCCGGACAAGGCCGTGAGCGTACTCGATACCGCATGCGCTCGCCTGGCTCTCGGCCAGAACACCACGCCGCCCGCTATTGAAGACGCAACCCGCCGCATCGACGATCTGAGGGTGCAAAAGCAGATCCTCGAGCGGGAGACCACCGTCGGCGAAGATCATGCAGAGCGCCTTGCGGCGATCGACGAACAACTGGCGGCCAGCGAAGCAACCGTTGCCAGGCTCAAAACGCAATGGGAACAGGAAGTCGAGCTGGTGCGTCAGATTCGTGCCATGCGCAACGCCCTCGAAACCGGCGCCGAAACCATTCCTGCGGAGGGCGACGGGAAAACCGGTGTGAAGCCTTCGTTGCAGGCACTCGAAGCTCTTGAAGAACAGCTGAAGACCCTGCAGGGCGAGACTCCCCTCCTGCGTGTCTGTGTCGACGAGCAAATCGTCGGCGAAGTCATCTCAGCCTGGACCGGCATTCCCGTCGGCAAAATGGTGAAGGATGAGATCGCTTCAGTGCTCGATCTGGACAAGCACCTGCGCAGCCGCGTCATCGGGCAGGATCACGCCCTCGGCGCCATCGCGCAGCGCATCATTACCTCCCGCGCGCGCATGGACGATCCCGGCAAGCCCGTTGGAGTCTTCATGCTCGTCGGTCCCAGCGGCGTCGGCAAGACCGAAACCGCCCTCGCGCTGTCCGATCTCCTCTACGGCGGCGAACGCAATCTCATTACCATCAACATGTCGGAGTTCCAGGAAGCGCATACGGTTTCTACCCTGAAGGGTTCGCCTCCCGGCTACGTCGGCTACGGCGAAGGCGGAGTGCTCACCGAGGCCGTCCGCCGTCGCCCCTATTCGGTCGTTCTCCTCGATGAGGTAGAGAAGGCGCATCCCGATGTGCTCGAACTCTTCTTCCAGGTCTTCGATAAAGGCAATATGGAAGACGGCGAAGGCCGATCCATCGACTTCAAAAACACCATCATCATCCTCACCAGTAACGCCGCCACCGACACCCTGATGAAGCTGACCGCCGATAAAGAGACCATGCCCGACAGCGAGGGTCTTGC
>DASZYN010000544.1:0-32912 GCA_035545435.1 Acidobacteriaceae bacterium
CCAGGGACTCGCTTCTACAACGTCTATCCGCTGTTTCACACCGCCTCAGTCTATGAGGGCTTCCGCCGTGATTTTGGCGACAGCCGCCGGGTCATGAGCCTGGCCAGGGCGGCCTATCTTGGTGCCCAGCGCAATGGCACCATTTTCTGGTCCAGCGATATCGTTTCCACCTGGGACATGCTGAAGCGTTCCATTCCTGCGGGTCTCAACTTCACCGCCAGCGGGATGCCTTACTGGGATACCGACATCGCGGGCTTTTTTTCGCCGCAACTCTCGTCCGACTACCACGCTGAACATAAGCCACTGATTGACGGGTCGGATGTGCGCGACAACATCGGCAACTACGAAGACTATCCGGAACTCTTCGTGCGCTGGTTCGAGTGGGGCGCGTTTCAACCCGTCATGCGCGCGCACGGCGAACGCATGCATAACGAGGTATGGGCCTATGGGAAACAAGCCGAGCCCATTCTCGCGAAGTATCTGAAATTGCGCTACCAGCTGCTGCCGTACACCTACTCTGCCGCCTGGAAGAGCTATCAGACCGGCGCCCCCTACACGCGTGCACTGTTCATGGATTTCCCGAATGACCCGAAGGTCACAGATATTCCGGACGAATATATGTACGGCCCGGCGCTGCTTGTCGCTCCGGTCTCCCAACAGGGAGCCACCACCCGTTCGGTCTATCTGCCGGCCGGGACGGATTGGTACAACTTCTGGACAAAAGAGAAGTACCACGGCGGACAGACCATCACCGCGAATGCGCCCATCGACACTCTGCCCCTCTTTGTACGGGCCGGATCGATCATCCCGATCGGCGGTGCCGTCGAGAGCGCGGCGCAGAAGCAGACGATTGCGAAGGTGGAGGTGTGGCCGGGCGCGGATGCAGATTTCGCGTTGTTCCAGGATGACGGCGAAACCTACAATTACGAGAAATCGGGCGGAGACGTCACAAAGCTGCACTGGGACGACCGGTCACAGCGCCTGACGCATACCGGGCACCCCGCGTGGACGCAGCCGGATAGTGAATTGCTGGAGGTGATTCACTAGCTTCCACAGGCGGTCCCGGCCATACATGGCAAGGCGCCCAACGCGACCGTGGTGTGCCGGGCGCCGGTTGATCCGCTTGGTGAGCAGCACGGCAGGGAGGCTGGCTTGAATGACCTAACTCGCTTGCGGAAAGCCCGGTACGGCAAGGCTGTTGTGTGGCTGTTCGCACTCGGATTTGGGTGCAGTTCGCCCGCCCAGACCCGTGTCGTTCCGTCGCGCCTCGCACCTGGTCAGTCGTTGCCGGCGGAATCCTCTGAGTACAGGCAAGTGCAGCAGCGCCTGGCGCAGGGCTGGAACACCTGGGATGTGCACAGTGTGACGACACAGGTGTTATTGCCTCAGGGTCTGGCGATTCATACAAGTTTGAAGCACAACACGACCGAGGGCAGCGACGCGTTTCTGGGAGATACGCTGATCGGAAGGCTGACCCCTCACGCCGAGCAGGTTACGCCGGGGCCCCACGCGTGGGATGGCAGCTATACCGACCTGCGCGTGGCCTGGCATGGGCACGAATGGAGGATGCAGAGCGCACAGGCTGACGGCGAGCTGGTGATGCTGGCGACGCCGCTGTCGGGCGCCCAGGGTTCCGCTCTTCCCCCCACCATCATCTTCAGCGTGGATTTCCTCTGGAACCGCCCAGGTACGATCACAGGTCACGACGATTTCATCGAGGCGCAGAGTCCCACCGGAACCGCGCGCGTCTTCTGCACCTGTGCGCCGGCTGGATCGAAGATGCGGGACCAGTGGATCGACAGTCCAGTGAGAGGCCCCTTTTTCTCCGCCGATTTCACAGGACCCATCGGCATCGGCACGGGGAAACGCCGGACCCTCGACGAAATCAGGGTGGCTGTCGAAAAGCAGCGACAAGCATACGAAGAGTCCATTCACGCCGCGGGAAGCAACGCACCCATTGTCGATGCCATCGAAACCACGCTTGGCTGGGACACGATCTACGAACCGGCAGGGGAGCGGGTTGTGTCACCCGTCAGCCGCGTGTGGAGCGTTGACTGGGGTGGTTATGTGATCTTCGACTGGGACAATTTCTTCGCTGCAACGATGGCGGGAATCGGCGACCGCGATCTTGCCTATGCCAATGCGCTGGAAACACTGCGCGGAGAAACGAATCAGGGATTTGTTCCCAACTACGCCCGCGGCGGTGGATGGAAAAGTTTCGATCGATCGGAACCGCCGGTCGGTGCGGTGACAGTGCTTGGCCTCTACCGAAAATCTCACGACCGCTGGTTCCTTCGCGACGCTTTCGATCCTCTGCTGCGCTGGAATCGCTGGTGGGCCACGCACCGCGACATCGATGGCTACCTGGCGTGGGGCAGTGATGGCGACAATTCCCCCGGCAATCTCGACGATCAGTCACGCGGAACGCGCGTCGGAGCCGTTCTGGAGTCGGGGCTGGATAACAGCCCGATGTACGATACAGCCACCTATAACGAACAGAAGCATGTCCTGGAGTATGCCGACGTTGGGTTAATGAGCCTGTACATTGCCGACTGCGACGCCCTCGCGAAGATCGCGCAGGAGTTAGGCATGGCGGAGCCCGAAAAAGAACTCACAGAGCGTGCGGCCCGCTATCGTGCAAAACTGGCAACGCTCTGGAACGATGAGAAAGGCATTTTCCTGAACAAGGATCTTCATACCGGGCAATCCAATACGCGCCTGTCGCCCACAAACTTTTACCCCATGCTTGCCCACGCGGCGACACCGGACCAGGCGCACACGATGATCGCAAAACATCTGAAGAATCCGGCGGAGTTTTGGGGTCAATGGGTGATTCCGTCTATCGAACGCGATGATCCTGCCTTCCACGACCAAAACTACTGGCGGGGGCGGATCTGGGGACCGATGAACTACCTGGTGTATCTGGGCCTCTGCAACTACGATGATGCTGCCGTACGCCAGGAATTCGCACAGAAGTCCTATGCCCTGTTTCTTAAGGAGTGGACGGAGCATCGCCATGTCCACGAGAACTACAACTCTATCCTTGGCAGCGGCGACGATGTGAGCAATAGCGACCGCTTCTACCACTGGGGTGCTTTGCTTGGATATATCGAATATCTTGAAGCGAGCGGTGCCGGGAAGCGCCCACCCAGTGGGGATTGAGCACTTCCCCCCAATCGGGAAATGGCTGCCCGCCAGGAGCCGTTGTCATCCCGAATTCGGTGCGCGCCCGGGAGGGTGCGAGGGACCATAGGCCTTTGCTTCGATCCCTGCAAATCCGCCTGGCCGGGCAATAGGCTCAGAACACCCGTCAATGCTGCCCCAGCCCTGATCATCGATTTGAAAAAGCATGCTCAGTCAGGCCGTGAATCGGTTTGGGATTCCCAGTCCTCGTCGCCAGGCACTCTGTACCCCTTACCCTGCCCACCTGTACCCTGAATTTTGACGATGCCCGATCCCACTCCCACCTCGCCTCGCGTTCGCTTCGCGCCCTCGCCCACCGGCTACCTCCACGTCGGCGGAGCCCGCACCGCCCTCTTCAACTGGCTCTTCGCCCGCCACTTTGGCGGCACCTTCATCCTCCGCATTGAGGACACCGACTTCGAGCGCTCCTCCGAAGCCATGGTTGAGGGCATCCTCGAAGGCATGCGCTGGATCGGCCTCGACTGGGACGAAGGCCCCTTCTTCCAGTCCCAGCGCCTCCCTCTCTACCAGGCCACCGCCCAAAAACTCATCGACTCCGGGCACGCCTATTACTGCTTTTGCACCAAAGAGGAACTCGAAGCCCGCCGCGCCCAGGCCACTGCCGCCGGCGGTCGCGCGATGTACGACCGCCGCTGCCGTTCGATCTCTCCGGTTGAGGCAAAGAAGCGTTGCCTCGACGGCCACTCCGCACCAGCCGTTCGCTTTGCCGTCCCCGACGGCGTCACCTCCTGGAATGACGCCGTCTTCGGCAAAGTTGAATTTGCCAACGCCGAACTCGAAGATTTTGTCCTCCTCCGCTCCAGCGGGGCCCCCAACGACAGCCCTTCGTCGTTGGGGTGTTTGGACGGTATCCCCACCTACCACCTCTCCGTCGTGGCCGACGACATCGATATGCGCCTCACCCACATCATTCGCGGCGCCGATCACATTTCGAACACACCCAAACAGATCCTCCAGTATCATGCGCTCGGCGCCGCCCTGCCCACCTTCGCCCACGTTCCGCTCATCCTCGGCCCCGACAAAACGCGCCTTTCCAAACGTCACGGTGCAACCTCGGTCATCGCTTACAAAGACATGGGCATCGTTCCGGAAGCTTTCCTCAACTTCCTTGCTCTGCTCGGCTGGTCGCCGCGTTCGGCGCAAAGCTCGAAGCAAAATCCGCAGCAGCAGGACCGCGAAGTCTTCACATCCGACAACCTCATCCAGCTCTTCACCCTTGAAGGCATTTCGAAATCCAACGCCGTCTTCGACAACGACAAGCTCGCCTGGTTCAACACCGAGTACATCCGCTCCTCGGACCCGGATAAGTTACTTCCACTGATACAGAATGAGTGGAAGGCCGCGGGATTCGTGCCCACCCGCACTCCAGCCGAGGTTCTTGCCGCTATCGAGTTCATCCGGCCCCGCGCCCGCAGCCTGAAAGACTTCGCCACCCTGTTCCGGGCTTATTTCAGCGACGATTTCGAATATGATCCCGCCGCTGTTACAAAATTCCTGGCCGACCCGGCGCTTCCGGGGCTCCTTCAGGACTTGGCTCATCGCTATGCCGCCGCTCCGGACCTCACCGAAGCTTCTGCCGAAGAGATTCTGCGCGCCCTGGCCGCCGAGAAAGGCCTCAAAGCCGGAGCGCTGATCAACGGCGCCCGCGTCGCACTCACCGGCCAGGCCGTCGCCCCCTCGCTCTTCGCCGTTATGGCCCTGCTCGGCAAAGATCGCGTGGTCCGCCGCCTGTCTGCAGTCGATCGCGTGCCCACCTCAGGTTGATCGCCCGTCGCAGGTCAGCCGCGTGGCCCATGTCTGCCCGGTACCCCGTCCCTGCCCGGTTTTGGCACGTTGCGGGAAGCGCTATCCGCTCTCTCTTGATACAATCGATGGAGCGGAATGGTGACAGTTCCGCCTTTCGTTCGACCCGGTTGCGCGTCCGGCATTCTCAATGCAGACGCAGACCAAAAACGCGAAGTGCAACGCTTCGCGAGCAGTTTCCAAAAGGCAAGGGGACGTAGTTCAGTTGGTTAGAATGCTGCCCTGTCACGGCAGAGGTCGCGGGTTCGAGCCCCGTCGTCCCCGCCATAAACCAGAGAAAAATCACAGGTTTATGGCTCTCCCCCTCAACAAAATTTAGGTTCGATCCCGCGAGCAATTTGTTTGAAGGCACTTGCGAAAGGCGTTCGCTGTTTGCTGAGGGATGAACCTGTCCTTCGATTGGCTGGGTCTGCCGGCTGGCAGTTGCCCGGCAGGTTGCGGGGCGGGGGCTTGCAGGAAAGCAGGAGCCCGCACGCTGAGGTGCCCCCGATCTTTTCCAGCTGGGTTCGGATTGATCGAACGGGGAACGTTCAAGGCCCGAACCGATTCCGGGCACCCGCCGCAGCGCTTTCATCCTGTCCAATTTTCTGCCGATGAGCCGTACAGCTTCCCTGGGGCAGCCGGAGGAGAGGCGTTGCCGGGGATTGGGGGGCCGTTGCGCGGCGAGACGTTGGGTGCGATGACCGATGATGGGGTTCAGAGCGGGCGGTCGCTCAAGGAACTCCTCGCCATCGAGGAGGCGCTGCGAGTCAGCGAGCAGCGTTATCGAGTTGCGTTTGAGACGAGCCTGGATGCGATCGGCATCACGCGGATCGATGACGGGATGTTCGTGGATGTGAACCGGCAGTTTTTCACGATGGTGGGTTATACGCGGGAAGAACTGGTGGGGCAGACGTCGCTGCAGGGGTGCACGTGGACCGACAGCGAGGGGGAGAGCCATCCGGCAGAATTCATCGACGTAACCGGGCGCTCGACGCTGGACATCGGGCTGTGGGAGGATTCAGCGCAGCGAGCCGAACTGATGGCGATCCTGCGGCGAGAAGCGGTTTGCCGGGGATTCGAGGCGCGATTCAGAAGGAAAAACGGGGAGTTGTTCTGGGTCCAGCTGTCGGCATCGGTAATTCAGCTGGACGGAGTGGATTGCGTCCTGTTTGTGACGCGGGACATCACGGCGGCGAAGGCGGCGGAAGAGGAGATCCGCAACCTGTCGCTGTATGACGATGTGACGTGCCTGCCGAATCGCCGGCATTTGCTGGAGCGGCTGCAAGCCCGCCAGCAGACCGCGATGGGAAACGCAAAGAGTGCGCTGCTGAGCATCAGCCTGGACCACTTTCGAACCTTCAATGATTCGTTCGGTGGTGCGGCGGGAGAGCTGCTGCTGCGCGAGATGGCGCGGCGGGTGGAGACCTGCGTTCGCGAATGCGATACGGTGGCGCGGTCGGGGGGCGCCGAGTTTGCCGTGCTGTTGGGACACCTGTGCGGATCGAGGGAGGACGCTGCGGGGCAGGCCCAGGAGATTGCGCGCCGAGTGCTGGAACGGATCAGCGAGCCGTGCGGGGTGGCGGGACAGATATGCCACTGCACCGCGAGTATCGGAATCACAATCTTTCAGGAGAGGGGACTCAGCGGGGAGCAGATCGTTCAGCAGAGCGACATTGCGGTGGATCATGCGCGGGTGGCGGGGCGGAACACGATCCGCTTCTTCGCCCCGGCGTTGCAGACGGCGATCAGCGAGCGCGTGGCGATGGAGGCCGATCTGCGCCGGGCCATGACCAGCAACGAACTAATGCTCTGCTACCAGCCGCAGATGGATCGGGGAAATCTGACGGGAGCCGAGGCGCTGGTGCGGTGGCGCCACCCGACGCGCGGGCTGCTGCTGCCGAGCGCCTTCATTCCGGTGGCGGAGGAAGCGGGGTTGATTGTGCCGCTGGGGGAATGGGTTCTGGAGAATGCCTGCCGCCAGCTGGCGCGCTGGTCGCACAGCGGGAAGATGCGGGATCTGACGCTGGCGGTGAACATCAGCGCGTGGCAGTTCCGGCAGCCGGATTTTACGGAGAAGGTCCTCGACACGATTCGCAGGCACCAGGTCGATCCGCAAAGGCTGGAACTGGAGCTGACGGAGAGTTCGCTGGTGGAAGACGTCGATGCGGTGGTGATGCGGATGGGGGAGCTGAAGGCGCATGGGCTGCGATTCTCCGTAGATGATTTCGGAGTGGGCTATTCATCGCTGTCGTATCTGCAGCGGCTTCCCCTCGACAAACTGAAGATCGACATGCAGTTCGTGCGCAACCTGCTGATCGATCCGGGCAGCAGGGCGATTGCGCGGGCGATCATTTCGCTGTCGCAGGCTCTGGGGCTGCGGGTCATTGCGGAGGGCGTGGAGTCGGAACAGCAGCGGAAGCACCTGTCCGAGCTTGGCTGCGATGCGTGGCAGGGTTTTTTGTGCAGCCAGCCGGTGGTTGCGGAGGAATTCGAGGAACTCGTTGCCGGCGAGAAAGCACAGCGGCTCCCGGCGCGGACCGGGAGCCGTTGATGGTCGAATGATCTAGGGGAGGGTGACCGTAGCGGCCTGACTCCAGACTGTGCCGCCGGTATTGACGGCAAAGACTGTGATCGTGTGCTGGCCGTGCGGGACCTGGACCGCGGCCCAGAGCGTGGTTGAATTGGTTTCGGTGTATTGCTTGGTGGAGTCGACCCAGATCTCCATCCGGGCGAGGGTTCCGGTGACGGTGGCTGTTGCGCCTACGTTGACCGGGCCCGCGGGCTGGTTTGAGTTCGTGGAAGGGGAGCAGAGGTGGACGCCGGCCGAGGTTGGGGCAGCGCAGGTGGAGGGGATGTTGAAGGTGAAGTTCGATTGCTGGAGCCGGTTGTCGATGTCGACGGCAAAGTACGTTCCCTGATGGGAGCCGGCAGCGAGCGTGGAACTGAAGTTGAACCAGGCGTTGCTGCCGCCGTTGTCGCCCCAGGTGTGGTACTCCTCGCCGAGTTTATTGCCGTCGACCCAGAGCTCGATTTTGCGCAGTTTATTCAGGGAGTGGGCGGTGGCGTTGAAGTTGACCGTGGTTCCGGAAGAGGCGACGGGCGAGCAGTTCATGATGCCGCGAGCGGACGTCGGATAGCTGCAGTTGCTCCAGAGGCCGACGGTGCTGGTGTTGATACCGGTGTCGACGGTGGAGGTTCCGGCGGATGGCGCAACGTAGCGCGCGACGACAAAGTCGGGCCGGGTGTCGTGGTTGAAGTCGCCGGCGACGGGAGCGGTAATGTAGCCGTTGGGATTCTGGGGGGGACCGCCTCCAGGAGGCAAACTCCAGGTTTGGGTGGTGAATGCGCCGCGGTCGGCTTCGCCGCGCAAGAAGACCATATAGCTGGTGCTGGTGAACAGCAGGTCCATGTGGCCATCGTCGTTGAAGTCGGCTACGGCGGGTGCGCCGGCGTAATACGCTGAGGGGATCGCGGTGGAATGCTGATCGAATCCGCGCCCCCATTCGCCGTAGAAGGTTTTCAGGACCCAGGCGTCGGTGTCGAAGACGTAAAAGTCGCTGAAGCCGTCGCTGTCGAGGTCGGCCGCGCCGACCTGGAACTCGCCGCCGGGCACGCTGTAGGGAGTGGTATCGATCAGGTCGAAGTTGCCCTCGCCGTAGAGGACATGGACCGCGGTGTTGTCGATATTGCCGGTACTGCCGTTGTAGGTGATGACGGAGGCGACGATGTCGGCATTGTCATCGCCGTCAAAGTCTCCGACACTCATGCTGATAATGGGATCGCCGAAGCCGGTTTGCGTGGGCGCGGTGAGAACCGGATGCGCAGCCTGGAAGACCCCGTTGCCGCCTCCGGGCAGCACATAGAGAGTGCTGTTGGAACTGTCGCTGGCAGTGAGGGCCAGGTCGGCTTCGCCGTGCCGGCCGAAGTCGGCGGAGACGATGGCATTGTTATCCAGGGTTTGTCCGGACGCGAGGGTCAGGTTGAAATACCAGGGATTGACGAAGGTGCCGTCGCCTTTGCCGAGATAGATCGCCAGGACAGTCGTTCCTGCGACCGGCATGGCAATGTCGAGGTGCCCGTCATTGTTGAAGTCGCCGAAGGCCATGGGAGCGAAGGCGACGGTGGGAGGATAGTTCACCGCGACCGGAGCCTTGAAGGTTCCATCACCGTTGGCAATGCTTACGGCGAACTGACCATTTCCGTACGTGGCGTCGTAAGAGACTTCGTCCTGGACCAGATCGGGGACGCCATCGTTGTTCAGGTCGACGGCGTAAATCTTTCGGGGAGTGGGGCTGGAACTGTCGGTGGAACTAACAAAAATGTTGTTGGGGCCGGTGATGACCGAGAAGCTGTTATTGGGCTGGGCGAAGCACGTGGCTGCGAAAGCCATCGTGCAGAGGACGGCTGCGAGCACTTTCCTGCTGTGCGACACGGAGGACTCCTGAAAAATGCCGTAGGAAGAGGGAGCCGACTTTCAGGCGTGCATCTGCTTAGAGGGGGGCGACGATGAGTTGAGTTGCCGTGGAGCGCGGTGAGATCCGAAATTTTCGCAAAGGTTTCTCGGTGGTTTCGGATACTTTGCGCCGGTGAACTGCCAGGTTCACGCCATGGCGGCTCCTCCTCCTCCCTTGGTTGTAGAGAAGAACCGTTCCATCAGCGGACGACGCTCGATAGGTTCCGCCAGTACTATCCCGCGTAAGACTCACCCCAGCAAAAACACAAACAAGAGTCCTGCTTCTCCCTGCATTGTCTGACTGGAGGCCATCGTGCATAGATTTGTTTTGAGCCGCTGGTGCGGCTCCCTTCTGTTTGTGCTCCTGACTGCCGTGACGAGTCTGGCGCAGCAACTCGCAACCGGCAGCATCCGCGGAACCGTGATCGACGCCTCCGGCCGGCCGGTGGCCCACGCACAGGTCACACTGAAAAACGATCGCCAGGGAACTGAGCGGTCCTTTTCCACGCAAAACGACGGCGAATTCACCTTTGAGACGCTGGAGGCTGCGAACTACACGCTTACGGCGACCGGTACGGGTGGATTTGCGGAATGGCGCGAGCCGTTGACCCTTGACGTTGGCCAGATGCTTTCGATCCCGGTTCATTTGGTGGTTGCCGGCGCCCCAACAACGGTGCAGGTATCGGCCGATCGGCAGCGTGTGGACACGACGGATTCGGTAGTGGGCGGGGTGATCGAGTCTCGCCAGATCGAGACGCTGCCGCTCAACGGCAGAAATTATCTGGAGCTGTCGTATCTGGTTCCGGGCAATGCACCGGCGCCGAACTTCGATCCCACCAAGGGGAATACCGTCGTTGTTTCGTCGGCAGGACAAACGGGCCGGGGGGGCAACGTAACCATCGATGGCGCGGATAACAACGACGATGTGGTGGGCGGATCGCTGGTCAACATTCCGGAAGATGCGGTGCAGGAATTTCAGATAGCGACCAACCGGTTCTCCGCCGCGCTGGGACGTTCCGGCTCAACCGTCGTCAATGTCGTTACGAAGCAGGGTTCCAACGCGTTACATGGCGGAATCGGCTTTTATGAACGGGACCGGGTTCTGCAGGCGCTTCCCGCGACGTACGATCCCACGATTGGCAGCACGCCGCCGTTTCATCGGCAGCAGTACGCAGGAGAAGTAGGCGGGCCCATTCGCCACGACAAAGCGTGGTGGTTTGTCGCCATGGAGGATCGGCAACAACAGGGAGCAGACCTGGTGGGGGTGCGGGATTCCTCCAGCAGGACGATCCATCGGCAGTTCGCGACCGCCCCGCTGCACGATTATCTGACCACGGAACGGGTGGACTTTCAGATGACGCCGCGGGATCGGGTGGGGGTCCGCGAATCTCTGGAACTGGAAGACGATCTGAGCCAGAGCACGCTGGACCGCGCGCTGGCGACGGCGGCGTATCGGCAGACGGCGGTGAATCATCTGCAGGGACTAGCGGCGGACTGGGTGCACATCTTTACGCCGGCGGTGATCAACCGCATGAGTTTCGCCGACAACAACTTCATGAATACGACGGCGCCGACTTCCACAGCGCCACAGATCACGTATCCCGATCTGGACGATGGCGCAACCTATCGCGTCCCGCAAAAGACGAAGCAATTCCGCTTGCAGGGCGACGATGTGCTGAGCTGGTCGCGGCACAATCATGCGCTCAGCCTCGGCGGCGAGGTGCAGTGGATCGATGCCGACTTTTACCTCGGGGTGTTCCAGCAGGGGAACATTCAGACGGTCGAGGATTTTCCGGATTTCGATCGCAACCAGGACGGCAAGGTCGATGATGACGATCTGTTGTTCGCGGTGGCGTTGCGCAGCTCGACACCGCAGCGTGCCCTCGTGCTGCCGAATAATGACAACTATCATCTGGCGGGATTTTTTGAAGACGACTGGAGGGTTCATCCACGGCTCACGCTGAATGCTGGCCTGCGCTGGGAGATGGATACGAACCTGAACAACCTGAGCTGGTACGAGAACCGGAATCCGATCGTGCAGTCCTTCTACAGTGGCACGCGGCACCGCGATTTCAATGATTGGGGACCTCGTTTCGGATTTAACTATGCCTTCAGGCCGAACCTCAGCCTGCATGGCGGCTACGGAATCTATTACGACCGCATCACGCTGGAGGTGATGTCGCTGGAGAAGGGATTCGACGGCCGCGCACTGGCGCTGAACGTGACGGCGGGCAACGTGATCACCGATCCGGGCGGCAATCCAGTCTATCTGAATCCTGATGGAACGTTTGCGCCGGGAGCCCCGCAGGTATTGTCGAATCCGTTTGGTGGTTTCATTTTCACCGGGGCCGGAGCGGCGGGGATCGACGTGATCAACAACCGCATGCGCAATCCGATGGTGCAGCAGTTCAATCTCGGGATCGAGAAAGAATTTAGCCGGGGACTATTCGTCCAGGTGGACGGCGTTCACAATCTGGGGACGCGGTTCATCATCGGGCGGCCCGTGGGATCGGTATTCAACTCGGAAACGCAGGGCCCGGATGGAGTCACGGATCTGGAGTCGGCCGTGAACACGAAGTACGACGGGCTGTGGGTCAGCGTTCGCCAGCATCTGGCGCGTTACGGCGAATTCGACGCAGCATACACGCTGGCGAAGGCGTACAACTACGCCAACGACGACCAGATTCCGTTCGAGTATTCGCCGGTCGATCCCAACGATCTGCATCGCGAGTATGGGCCGCCGCCGAACGACCAGCGGCAGCGCCTGGTGCTTTCCGGCGTGGGAAATCTGCCCTGGAAGCTGCGCTTTGCGCCGATCTGGACCATCGCCTCCGGCGTCCCGATGGATATTCTTCTCCCCGATGCGAGCGAAAGGGTTCCGACGCTGCAGCGGAATGCCGGGGGGCGTGAGTTCCACAATGCGCAGCAACTGAATGCGTGGATTTCGAAGACGAATGCGGCCGGTGGCGTGTATGAAGCCAGCGCCAACGGCTATGTAATGCTCCCCCAGGTCAGCAACAAGGCGCGCTTTAACGACAGCTTCAATGCGATGGATTTCAGGCTGGATCGCACCGTATCGTTTGGGGATCGGTACAGCCTTGATCTGATCGGGGAAGCCTTCAACATTTTCAACGTGACGAATATTCTTGGAGTCAGCAACCTCAACTACTCGGGGTACGCGAACACGCTTTCGCCGGATTCGGGGAATCCGAGTTTTTCCTCCAGTTTCGGGATGCCGGCTTCGACCGCGGGCGGCGTCTTTGGATCGGGAGGGCCGCGCGCCTTTCAGTTTGCGGCGAAACTGGCGTTCTGATCACTCTGTGCCCGCCGGAGGTAAACCTGTGAGTCGCCCGGAGTACGAACTGCTGGCACGGCTGCGGCCCTCGCCAGTGGAACAGTCGGAGACGAAGATCGCGATGGTGGCGGAGTCTGAAGCAGAAGGTGAAACAGCTGCTGTCTACCAGTACTTTCGCGATCAAACCGGGCGGCAGGACGTTCCCGGCATTCTGAAGTGTTTTGCGACGGATCCCGGGTACGCCCGGCACATGGTGGACTTGTCGTCGTCGCTGTTGTTCAGCGACGGCAAGCTGAGCCGCCGCCACAAGGAGATGATTGCGACCTGGGTCTCGAGCCTGAATCGCTGTCCGTACTGTTTCGACAGCCACGGCTTCTTTCTTCAGGTGCAGGGCGGGTCTGATGCTCTGCTGCGCAGCTTTGCAGAGCGCGATCTGAACGGTGCTGCGCTGACCGATGCTGAGCAGAAGCTGCTTGCCTATGTAGAGAAGGTGAATGGCGCGTCGTTCCGGACCAGCCGCGAGGATGTGGAGTCCCTGATCGCAGCCGGCTGGAGTGAAAAGCAGATCGCCGAGACCGTGCACGTGGCCACCATGATGGGTTTGTGCAATCGCGTCGCGAATGCATTTGGGCTGGAATCGCAGGACCTGCTGGCGCTCACGCTGTGAAGGAAACGCGCGACGCCAGGTTCACGCCATGGCCGGTTCGGCGACGGGAATGCGGGTCACGGAGATGACGCTGATGTCGTCGCGCTGACCGAAAGCCTGGGCGGTCTCCGCAATGGAAGCAGCCGCGGGCTGAGATCGAACCAGATCGAGCACACGATCGAAGCCGAACAGCTCGCCTTCGGCATTCATCGCTTCGGCGACACCATCGGAGACCAGTAACAGGCGGTCGTTTTCCGCCATGCGGAGTTGCATCGTGGAGCACTCCAGATCTTCGACGACGCCGAGGGGCAGGGAGCCTTCGATCTCGACCAGGCTTCCATTGAGGTAAGGCGGCATGTGTCCGGCGTTGGCGACGGCGACATTGCCGTCGCGTGTGATGCGGAGGGCAAGGCAGGTGGCGCGGGCATCGCCGCGGCCGAGGAGCCGGCGGTTGAGGGCCTGCAGCAAAAATTCGGGCTCGGAATTCAGTTCCGCGGTACTGCGGATGGCGCCGACGAGGAGGGCGACCAGCATGCCGGCCTGCAGGCCTTTGCCGGCCACGTCGCCGGCGACGACGAGGAGGCTGTCATCGGCGGGCCAGGGAATGATCTGGAAGAAGTCGCCGCCAACTTCGCGCGCCGGGCGGTACTCACTCTCGATGGCGAAGCCGGGGATGGCGGTGGTGGCTTCGGGAAGAATGACCTGCTGCACTTCCTGAGCCTGTTTGACGTCGAGAGCCATTTGCCGCTGGCTGCGCAGAGAGAGCACAAGACGGCGGACGAGCAGCACGGCGAGGACGACAACGAGGAGGAGCTGCGATGCCACTGCCAGGGTGATCTGGACATGGAAGGGAAACCAGCTGGCCTGGAGTCCCATGTTCTGCAACTCCAGAGTAAATTCAGCAGCGGCCGCGAGGAGAACCGCAGGAAGCACGAACCATCCTTCAAGACCCTGCTCGCGGATGCCCTTGACCACGATGAAGAAGAGGAAAGCGGAGAGAGTGAAGCGCACCAGCAGGGAGACCGCATGTGCGATGTTGTGGACCGGTTGGGAGACCACGAAGAGGAAGTTCTCTTCGATGGTTCTGGAGGCCATCAGGATGAGGACGAGGGGAATGAGGGCCCACGGGATCCAGGCGGGACGGCGCTGGCGAAACCAGCTTCTCCAAACCATAACCCAGCCGGCGTACTGGAGAGAGAACAGCAGGATGTCGTGCGAGAAGTGGTCGTAGTTGGCGTGGACCCACACCGTCCAGACACAGAGGACGCCGGAGGCGGCATCCACCGAGATGAGCAGGAGAAGGGCGCCGATCCAGAGATAGACGTGATCAGAGCGATCGGCGAGGGTGAGGCTGAGAGCGATGAGGCCGAGGAGTCCAAAGACCACGACGGTGAGCGGTTGCCAGAGATAAGCGCGGATGAGCTCATCGAACTGCACCTGATATTGCGCGGCAACGGCGGAGGATTCGCCAATCGAGGGTGCGGCTTCGAAACCGCCCACTCCGCTGGCCTGAAAGAGGGTCTGGGGCTGCATCCACATGCGGAAGGCGATAACGTGGACGGAGCCGATGGCGGAGGCGCCGGGAGGCGGAGACAGGGGGAACATCATGGGCTGTCCATAATAGATACCGGGACGGCCGTGGCCGAAGTCACCGAAGGATCCGAGCAGCGCGCCGTTGTCGAACAGCTGGTAGGCATCGTCGACGGTGGCGGGTCCGGCGAGCGCGAGCTTCGTGTCGGGAGCAGACTGGATGCGGAGGCGGATGCGATACCAGGCGTAGCCCCAGTATCCGGCGTGTCCGCGGGTGGTCCAGCCGGGAACATACCCGGTGGTTCCGGTGATGGGATTTTCGGAGCCTTCTTTCGGAGTCAGGTCGACGTTCTCCCAGGAGGAGTCGTCGAAGCCGGGCTGAGCCCAGAGCGGTGCGCCGGTCTTCGGGTCGAGGGGCGAGTCGCCTATCGAGAACTTCCAGCCGTGATAGAGCGGCGCGACGGAATGACCGAGGGGGATAGCGACTTCGTGCGGGGACGAGGCCGTTTGCGCGCTCAGTGCGGCGGAGGCCAGCAGAGCCAGACCAGCGAGCACCCAGCGGAGCTTTCGCGCCATTCCACTGACCTCAGGGATTCATCGAACTGATTGCAACACTATATATCCCGAAAGTGGAACGTCGTCTGGAGGCCACCCAGATTTCAGGACGAGAGGGGCCGGGCGGGTTCGGCGATGGGAATGGGGACCTGCTCGACGATTTCAACGGCGAAACCCTGGAGCGCGGGGATATGCGTGGGGGTATTGCTCAGCAGGCGGATGCGGTGGATGCCGAGGTCGGCGAGGATCTGGCCGCCGAGTCCGACTTCGCGCAGGGTGCGCTGGTGGCGGTCTTCGTGGCGTTCGCGCGCGCGGGCCTCGCGATGGAAGACGATCCGGTGCGGGGTGGCGGTGCGGTCGATGTCGAAACCGCGGCTGGTGTTGTGCAGGTAGATCAGAGCGCCGCGTCCCGCTTCGGCGATCATGCGAAGCGACTGGCGCAGGGTGCGATGGCAGTCGCAGAGGGTGGTGCCGAAGACGTCGCCGGCGAGGCAGTGGGAGTGGACGCGGACGAGGACGGGCGGCTCGGATCCGGTGGGGCTCTGGTGGACGTCGCCGCGCACCAGCGCGATGTGGCTCTGGCCGCCGTGGACTTCGCTCTCGTACGCAATCATGAGGAAGTCTCCGAACTCGGTGGGCATGGGGCTTTCGGCGACGCGGACGATGTAACGCTCGTGCTGGAGACGGTAGCGGATGAGCTCGGCCACGGTGAGCATTTTGATACCGTGACGGTGACAAAATTCAATGAGATCGGGGACGCGCGCCATACGGCCGTCGTCCTTCATGACTTCGCAGATGACTCCGGCGGGGATGAGGCCGGCGAGCCGCGCGAGGTCGACGGAGGCTTCGGTTTGGCCGGCGCGGACGAGCACTCCCCCTTTGCGCGCGCGCAGCGGGAAGACGTGGCCGGGGCGGGCGAGGTCGTGCGCGGTGGAACGCGGATCGATGGCGACCTGGATGGTGTGGGAGCGGTCGTACGCGGAGATGCCGGTGGTGACGCCTTCCCGGGCTTCGATGGATTCGGTGAACGCGGTGCCGAAGCGCGAGGAGTTTTCCTGGGTCATGGGCCCGAGGCGGAGGTAGTCGGCGCGCTCCTCTGTGAGGGCGAGGCAGATAAGGCCGCGGCCTTCGCGGGCCATGAAGGTGATGGCCTCGGGAGTGATGTGCTCGGCGGCCAGCATGAGGTCGCCTTCGTTCTCGCGATCCTCGTCGTCGACAACGACGATCATGCGTCCCGCTTTGACTTCTTCGAGGGCGCCAGGGACGTCGGTCATCACGTGGGGGTCGTGCATGGATCTATTGTCTGATACAGAGATGCCTGAGGGCCAGTCGGCGATGCGACGGTAAGGGGCGTTGGGGAAGGGACCTATTGAGTTGGTTAGGAACGCTTGTCCGGGTCCCTGAGAGGATTTGCTGCCTGCTATGAGATAAAGCTTAGCCTGGGGTAATTTGGGCGCGCTGATCGTTCTTCGGCCGGTTTGGCATTTGGCAAAAAAGGCCGGTCCTTTTGAGACCGGCCTTTCGCTTTGAGTTAGATGGAGGCTACTTGGCGCTGCCTTCCATGGCCTTCTTGTGGTGATGGTGCGGTTTTGGGTTGCGCGGCTGTGCTTTCACTGCGCCTTCATCGACCGCGGTCGTGCCGGGCACGTCGTTGTCGAAGTTGGCGCCGGAAGGAACGAGGTAGTCCTGCACCTCATCGGTGCCGCCGGAGCCGGTTTTGACCTGGATGCGGCTGGCGTCGATGCCCTTGTCGTTGACCAGGTAGTCCTTGGTATCGACGGCGCGCGCAGCAGCCAGATCGGCAGCGGTCATCTCTTTCTTGTGATGACGGCCTTTCTTCTCAGGCAGCGGAGCGGAGTTGCCGACGACGACGATGGTAGCGTCTGCTTTTTGCTGTGCGTTCAGCGCGACGTCATCGAGGCAGGCCTTGGCTTCGTTGGTGACGCGGCCGGGCCGGCGCTTGTCGGTGAATTGAATCGAGCAGAGAGTCTGCGACTTGGGCGGCGGCGGAGGCGGGGGAACCTGAACCTCAACCGACGTTGTCGCCGAAACGTTATGGGATTTGTCGTCCTGCACCGAGCAGGTGACGGTGATGTTGCCCGCCGGCGCGCCGGTGGTGGACAGGGTTGCCGTGTTGCCGCTGCCGTTGATGGATCCGCCGGAGGCCGAGAAGCTGTAAGTGAGCGGGCGATTCTGCGGGCTCGATCCGGTTGCGGTAATGGTGGAACTGGTGCCCGTCATGACCGATGTGGGATTAGCCGAGCAGCTTACCGTGGGGGGCTCAAAGGGCTTGACGGTGAAATCCGAGGAGCAGGAGGCGGTGGTGTTGGGCTTGGTGCCCTCCTTGCCCTTCTTGCCTTCTTTCGCTTCGGCTTTGACCGTGTAGTTGCCCGGCTCAAGCGAAGCGGTGTTGACGGTGGCGGTGGTGCCGTTGCCGGTGACACCGGTGCCGCTCCAGGTGTAGACCACGTCCCAGTTTTTCTTCTGGGCGACCTGGCCGGGTGTCGCGGTTACGGTTTGCGCGTCGCCGGGGTAGATCGATGGAGCGCTGGCGTTGCAGTCCAGCTTCAGAGGCTCGATCTTTTTGCAACCCGCCGAGAGGAAGATCAGGCCTGCTGAAGTGAGAACCAGACAAGCTGCTTTGAGAGTTCGTGCATTCATAGATGATTTTCTCCGCATTCGAAAACGTTCATGTCATCCGGTGATCCGCTCGTGCGAGTGCAGGTTACAAATACGGCAGAAACCCGTTTCGGGCGGCGATGCGAAAAGCGGCGGCTGCGAGGAGCCGCGACGTCCGTCCAACAGTGTAGCTCCGGTCGAGCCATCTGCAATGCGCAATCGCGCCCGCATTCGGGTACCACAGTGCTCGCTGGATTCGGCGGAACAAGAGCGTTGAGTGCCGAGCGCGCGCATCTGCAGTTCAGTTAAGCGGTCGCGGCAGAGCGATAACGTTACTAATCAGGTAATATGTCAGATTTGTGGACGTTATAAATTGCGGGTTCCCCGCAGTCAGGCCGCGAGATAACTCAGTCGTTACTATCGGAAGATTGCCCCCCGCCCCGGGCGGCCAGGAGGGGCCGGTAACGACAGTCCGCGGGGAGGAAAGCGGCTTCAGAGGCCGGCTGGGAACGAAAAATCTCTCATACCGGGACCGGTTTGGGCAGGCCGTCGAAGGTGGGTGATGCCAGATCGCGGCTGAGCTGCTCGATGGAGCGGAACTGGAGAGCCATGAGGCCGAGCTGTTCGGCGGCGCGCACGTTCACGAGTCTGTCGTCGAGGAAGAGGGCATCGGCGGGTGCGACGCCGAGTTTCTCGCAGGTGAGGGTGTAAATCGCGGGGTCGGGTTTGGCGATGCCGAGTTCGCAGGACCAGGTGAGCTGGTTGAACTCGGCAAGCCAGGAGAATTTCTGCCGCATCGTGTCCAGGACTTCCTGGACCATGTTGGACAGGATGGCGATGAGGATGCCTGTCCGCGGCAGGCTCCGCGCCCAGGCCAGCATCGCCTCGCTGATTGAGGTCCACATGACCACGTCGGTCTCGATGAGCGCGTCGATTTGTTCTGAGGTGAAGGTGAGGCCCGCATCGGAGGCGAACTGGGCCCAGAAGCCGCGGCCATCGAAACGGCCGAGGTCGTAGCTGTGGCGGTCGCGCCAGTACAAGCTCTCGAAGGTGTCGTGATGAAGGCCTGTAAGGGCGATGAGGCGCTGGTGGGCGGCGTGATCCTGAGTGCAGAGGACCTCACCGTAATCAAAGATGACGGCACGGAGCATGATCCATGGTAGCTGGTAGCCCGAGCCTGAGATGTAGGCCCAGGCCGAGCTGGTGGGCCCCACATGTTGTGAAAAGATGGGCACGTGCGATTTTCCTCTCGAACGGCCTGGGATCTGGCTGAGACGCAGCTGGCGCGGGCGCTGCGCGAGCGGCGAGCCTCGGGACGCGAGGTGCTCGATCTGACGGCGTCGAATCCGACGCAGTGCGGATTTGCGTACGACGAGGCGGGAATCCTGGCCGCGCTGGGGGATCGCGCGGCGCTGACCTATGATCCGAATCCGCGGGGAATGCGGCATGCGCGCGAGGCGGTGTGCCGCTACTATGCAGAGCGTGATGCACAAGTCGAACCAGAGCAGGTTTTTCTGACGACGGGCACCAGCGAGGGATACGGTTGGCTCTTTCGCCTGTTGTGCGATGCCGATGATGAGGTGCTGATTGCGGCGCCGAGTTATCCACTGTTCGATTTTCTGGCGCAGATTGAGGATGTGCGGCTCGTGTCGTATCCGCTGGTGTACGACCACGGTTGGCAGATCGATTTTCCGGGGCTGCGGGAGCAGATCACGCCGCGCACGAGGGCGATCGCAGTGGTGCACCCGAATAATCCGACCGGGCACTACACCAGAGATGCGGAGCGGCGCGAACTGGAGCAGATCTGCGCCGAGCGGAAGCTGGCACTGATTGTGGACGAGGTTTTTCTGGATTTCCCGCTAACGTCCGCTGCAAAAACTCGGCAGGATGGCGCACCTCGAAGTTTTGCCGCGGCGGAGCACTCCTGTCTGACGTTTGTGCTGAGCGGGATCAGCAAGATTGCGGCGCTGCCGCAGATGAAGGTGGCCTGGATTGTGGCTTGTGGGCCGGAGCCGGAGCGGGGCGAGGCTTTGGAGCGGCTGGAGGTCATCGCCGATACGTTTTTATCGATGAATGGCCCGGTGCAATGCGCACTGCCGGCGTGGCTTGCAGGGAGCGCAGCGATCCAGGAGCAAATTCGTGCACGGACTGCGACGAATTTACAGAATTTAGATCACACACTGTTGCGTTATCCAGTCGTGACGCGGCTGGAGGTGGAGGCGGGCTGGTACGCCGTGCTGCGGGTCCCCGCGCTGGGCAACGATGAGGATCTGGCGGTGCGTCTCGTGGAAGAGTGCGGGGTGTATGTGCATCCGGGATCGTTCTTCGGATTCGCGGGTGAGGGGTGGCTGGTGTTGAGCCTGCTGACGCCGGAGGAAGAATTTCGGCGCGGGGCAGAGCGAATCTGCGAACATTTCAAAGCGCGCGGGGATTGAACGATGCAGATCCCGATTAAGCGAACGGTGGAGCGGATTCCGGGCGGGTTCATGCTGGTGCCGCTGCTGGCCGGGGCGGTAGCGCACACGTTTGTGCCGAATGCGGGACCGTTCTTCGGGTCGTTCACGGGCGCGCTGTTCACGGGAGCCCTGCCGATTCTGGCCGTGTTCTACGTTTGCGTGGGCAGCTCGATTCCGGTACGGGCGCTGGGGCAGGTGGTGAAGCGCGGCGGCGCGCTGCTCACGACAAAGATTGCGCTGGGAATTGCGGCGGGCTTGATCCTCGGACATTTTCTCGGCAACGATCCAGTGCGCGCGGGGTGGTTCGCGGGCGTGTCGACGCTGGCGGTGGTGGCGGCGTTCAACGACACGAACGGCGGCCTCTACATGGCGCTGATGAACCAGTTCGGGACGGCGGAGGAGACGGCGGCCTACTCGGTGATGGGGCTGGAATCGGGACCGTTTCTCACGATGGTGACGCTGGGTGTTGCGGGGCTGGCGACGTTCCCGTGGCCCACGCTGCTGGGCGCGGTGCTGCCGATGCTGGTGGGACTGGTGGTGGGGAATGTCGATGAGGAGATGCGGGAGTTTTTCAGCCGGGCGACGCCGGTGATGATTCCGTTTTTTGCGTTTGCGCTGGGCGCGACGCTGAACCTGAAGCAGGTGTGGGCCGCGGGGCTGGTGGGGATCGGACTGGGATTGCTCGTGCTGCTGGTGTCGGGCGCGGCGCTGATCGGGGTGGATCGGTTGTGCGGCGGAACGGGCGTAGCCGGGGTGGGCGCTGCGACGACGGCGGGGAATGCAGCGGCGGTGCCGGCGCTGGTGGCGGCGGCCAATCATAAATATGCGGAAGCGGCGGCTCCGGCGACGGTGCTGGTGGCGTCGAGCGTGATCGTGACGACGATGCTGGCTCCGCTGGCGACGGCATGGTGGGCGGCGCGAGTCCGAAAGAAGGGCGATGCAGATGCGCACAAACGCGGACGCGTGCTGATTCTGGCCGATGATTTGGCGGGTGCCGCGGATGGTGCTGCGGCTTGCTGCGCGACTGGGCGCGAGGCTTTGTTATTGCTCAACGGCGATGGAGCGGTGGATGAGGAAGTGGTCGTGGTCGACGCGAACACACGCTGCCTTGGCCCTGAGGAAGCATCGAGAGAGATGCGGCGGCTGGTGCAGTGTTACGCGGGTGGGGGGCGGGTGTTGTTCAAAAAGGTGGACTCCACGCTGCGGGGGCATTTAGCGCCGGAACTGGTGGCGGTGCTTCAGGCACGAAGCGAGATGTTGCGGGACAGGCCCGTGGCGGTGTTTGCGCCGGCACTGCCCGCGCAGGGACGCGTGGTGCTGGATGGAGAGTTGCGGGTGCATGGCGTTCCGCTGGAGAAGACCGATGCGTGGAAAAGAGAGCGTCGAGGGGCGCGTTCCGATGTAATGGCGATGCTGGCCGGCCTCGGACTGCGAACGACGCGATTGCGTTTGGCAACGGTCCGGTCGGGAGCATCGGCGTTGAAGAAAGCCATGGCATCGGCAGCGCAATACGCAGAGGTCGTGATCTGCGATGCGGAGATGGATGCAGACCTGGCCGCGATTGCGTTGGCGTCGAAGGTGTTGGGAGAGCGGGCGGTGTGGGTGGGGTCGTCGGGGCTGGCGCGGCACCTGCCGGGGCCGCTGCGATCGAGCGCGCAAAGGGCGGCGGCGGTTCCAAAGTTCGCGCCCGAATTCGCTTTGGGTCCGACTCTATATATGGTGGGAAGTATGACGGAGATGGCGCGGGAACAGGCAGAGCGGCTCGGCGCGGTACCGGGAGTGGAGACGCTGCGGATTCCGGCGGCGGTTCTCCTTGCGGAAGCGTGGGCAGAGGAATTGCGGAGGCTGGAAATTGCGCTCGAGTCGCGGAGGGATGTGCTGGTGGTGCCGCAGTGCGATGCGCCTTTGAACTATGAGCAGGGAACGGAGTTGGTGCAGGCGATGGGGCGATTTGTTGGCGGATGCGCCGATCGTGTGGGAGGACTCGTCGCCACGGGCGGCGAGACAGCGCGCGCGGTGCTGGATGCGTGGGGTGTGACGCGACTGCGGGTGCGAGGCGAAGTGGAAGCGGGCGTGGCGTTTTCGACGACGGAAGGAGGCCGGCGCGCGATGCCGGTGGTGACGAAGGCGGGTGGGTTCGGCGATGCGCAAACGTTGGTGCGGGGCGCCGAATTTCTGCGCGGGCTTAGGCGGCGCGCGCCGGAAGCTTCCCAGGCGGAGGCGAGTCGATGAGCCTTCCGTTGATTGCGATCACGATGGGCGATGCGGCGGGTGTGGGACCGGAGGTCACCATGAAGACGCTCGCGCATGCGGAGGTGCATGCGATGTGCCGGCCTCTGGTGATCGGGGATGCGGCACGGCTGCGGGCAGCGGGGAAGATTGTAGGGAGCGGACTTGAGGTGCGGAGCGTCGGCGAAGACTCAATTGCGACGGCAGCATTCGACCCAGGACATGTGAACTGCGTAGATCTGGGTTTAGTTCCAGCTGATCTGGAGTGGGGGAAGTTGTCGGCGCTCGCTGGCGAGGCGGCGTATCGGTACATCGAAGTTGCGGCGCGGCTGGCGCTCGCCGGGCGCGTGGCGGCGATCTGCACGGCTCCGTTGAATAAGGAAGCGCTGTGGATGGCAGGGCACAAATTTCCGGGACACACGGAATTGCTGGCGCATCTGACCGGAACGCCGGAGGTGTCGATGATGCTGACCACGCCCAAGCTGCGCGTTCTTCATGTGACGACACACATCGGGCTGCTGGATGCGATCGAGAAGATTGAGCCGGGACTGGTGGAGCGGACGATTGCGCGCGGGCAGGAAGCGCTGGCGCGGATCGGGATTGCAAAGCCGCGCATTGCGGTGTGCGGGATCAATCCGCACGCGGGCGAGCATGGGTTGTTCGGGCGCGGGGAAGAGGAGACCAAGCTGGCTCCGGCGATCGAGAAGTGCCGGGCGCGTGGGTGGAATGTGGAGGGGCCGCTGCCGGCGGACACGGTGTTCTTTCGCGCGCAGCGTGGCGACTTCGACCTGGTGATCGCGATGTATCACGATCAGGGACATGGGCCGGTCAAGGTGCTCGGCCTCGAGTCGGGAGTGAACATCACGGTGGGGCTGCCGGTGATTCGGACGTCGGTCGATCACGGGACGGCGTTCGACATTGCGGGCAAAGGTGTGGCGGACGAGCGCAGCATGGTGGAGGCGCTGCGACAGGCGGTGGAACTGGCGCCGCAGGGCTAACGCAAATATTCATACACCGAACGAACGTTTCGCGAATCAAAAATGCGTAATGTAGGATCCTCTCCCAGGGTGGGAGCGGAATCGTCGCTGGTTCGGGCCAGCTGCACGGTGAGATTTTCCAGGGCTCTGCAGGGAATGGAGGAGCCAGGCATGGAAGGCAGGACGGCGATTGTCACCGGGGCTTCGCAAGGTATTGGAGCTGCGATTGTCGATGCGTTTCTGGGGCGGGGCTACGACGTCGTCGCCACGTCGCGCCACGTTTCAGGCGCGGGATATGCGGCATCTGCACATCTGGCGCTGGTGGACGGAGACATTGGCCAGGCAGAGACGGCGGAGCAGGTGGCACGAATAGCGTTCGACCGGTTCGGATCGATCGATCATGTGGTGAACAACGCGGGGATTTTCAGGGCGAAGCGTTTCACGGAGTACACCGCCGATGATCTGCGGGCCTTCGTTGCTACAAATCTGGACGGATTCGTCTTCATTACGCAGCTGGCGGTAAAGCAGATGCTGCAGCAGCGCACGGGTGGGAGCGTGACCACCATAACGGCATCGCTGGCCGACAATCCCATCGCCGGCGTGCCGGGTTCGATTCCGATGATGACCAAGGGCGGTCTGAACGCGATCACGCTGAGTCTCGCGAACGAATACGCAAAGGACAAGATTCGCTTCAACGCGGTGGCTCCAGGAGTTGTGGACACGCCGATGCATGCGGGGAAGACGGCGGCGCGTTCGGCGATGGGGACGTTTTCCCATCCAAAGGACATTGCCGATGCTGTGATGTATCTGACAGAGGCTGGTCATGTGACCGGGGAGGTGCTGCACGTGGATGATGGTGCGCATGTGGGGCAGTGGTGAGGACGGCCGGCTCCGGGGCGGAGCGGAGGCTGGCGGAGCTGGGCATTGAACTGCCCGCGGCTCCGACGCCGTTCGGCAGCTACGTGGAGACCTTGCAGACAGGGAATTTGCTGTTCCTGAGCGGCATGCTGCCGGTGGTCGATCACAAGCCAAAATATTTGGGGCGGGTAGGCGCGGAACTCGACGCCGAGAAGGGGCGCGACGCCGCACGGACCGCGACGCTGGGCGCGCTGGCGGCGGCGAGGAAGCATCTCGGGTCGCTCGATCGGGTGACCCGGGTGGTGCGGCTGGCCGTCTTTATGGCGACGTCGGGCGACTTTTTCGATCAGCCGCGGGTGGCGGATGGTGCGTCGGACCTGCTCCGCGATGTGTTTGGGGCGGAGAAGCTGCCGGTGCGGAGCGTCCTTGGCGTGGCGAGTTTGCCGCTCGGGATGCCGGTGGAAGTGGAAGTTACTTTCGAAGTGATGGAATAGCTGCGCGTCCAGCATGCGCGGTTCAACGATGACGAACGACCCATTTCTGAGAAACAAAGAAGGAGAGATCGATGGCGACGGCAGAAACCGCGGTTACAACGATGAAAGCGGCTCAGATCGGAAAGCCCGGTGCAGGTTTTGAGATTGTCGAGTGCAGCATTCCCACGCCCGGCGCGGGCGAAGTGCGGATCAAAGTGCAGGCGTGCGGCGTTTGCCACAGCGATGTGCTCACGGTGGAAGGCGGGTTTCCGGGGATTCAGTATCCGCGTGTGCCGGGACATGAGGTGGCGGGTGTGATTGACGCGGTAGGCGCGGGTGTCTCGGCCTGGCGGGTGGGGCAGAGGGTTGGAGTGGGCTGGCACGGCGGTCACGACAACACGTGTCCGGAGTGCCGGCGGGGAGACTTCAACAACTGCCGGAACATGCAGATTGCCGGGATCAGCTACGACGGCGGGTATCAGGAATATATGCTGGCGCCGGTCGAGGGTTTGGTGTCGATGCCCGACAGTCTCAGCGATGTGGAGGCAGCACCGCTGTTGTGCGCTGGAGTGACGACCTATAACGCGCTGCGGCACAGCGGAGCGTTGCCGGGAGATCTGGTGGCGGTGCAGGGGATCGGCGGGCTGGGGCACCTGGGGGTTCAGTTCGCGAACAAGTTCGGGTATAAGGTCGCGGCGATTGGGCGCGGTCCGGGCAACGCCGCGCTGGCGAAAAAGCTGGGCGCGCACGTCTATATCGACAGCAAGGCGACGAACGCGGCGCAGGAACTGCAGAAGCTGGGCGGGGCAAAGGTGATTCTGGCCACGGCTCCGAGTTCGAAGTCGATGTCGGAACTGATCGACGGACTGGGGCCGAACGGGAAGTTCCTGGTGGTGGGGGCGTCGACGGATCCGATTGAGGTGACGCCGCTGCAGCTGATCTTCGGCGCTAAGTCGATTCAGGGCTGGGCGTCGGGGGTTCCCATGGATTCAGAAGACACGCTGCGATTTTCGGAGCTGACGGGAGTGCGCCCGATGATCGAGACGTATCCGCTGGAGAAGGCAGCAGAAGCCTATGCGCGGATGATGAGTGGGAAGGCCGAGTTTCGCGTTGTGCTAACGATGGCGGCCGGCTAACGGCCGGTCGGCCAAAAGCAGCTCAAAAGCGGTCAGCTAAAGAGCGGTTGGCGACACGGGCATTGCAGGGTTTGGAGTCGGAGGCGAACGATGGCTTTCGTGCGAGGACCACGTTTCAGCGGGCGCGCGCTTTTCTTATTGCTAGCGCTGGCGGTGGGTGCGAGCGCTCCGGCGCAGGAAAGGAGAGTTTCGATGGCGGCGCCAATTTTCTATCGAACTGTGAAGGTGGACGGGCTGAACATCTTCTACCGGGAGGCAGGACCGAAGGATGCGCCGACGATTCTGCTGCTGCATGGTCTGCCTTCTTCGTCCCGCATGTTTCAGCCGCTGCTGACGCGGCTGGCGGATCGCTATCACCTGGTGGCGCCGGATTATCCGGGATTTGGACACAGCGACTGGCCCGATCCGAAGCAATTTGCCTACACCTTCGATCGCATTGCAGTGGTGATGGAAGACTTCACGCAGGCGCTCGGCCTCGACCACTACGCGATGTACATGCAGGACTATGGCGGCCCGGTGGGATTCCGCATGGCGCTGCGGCATCCGGAGCGGGTGGAGGCGCTGATCGTGCAGGACGCGGTGGCACACAACGAGGGGTTGGGCGCGAACTGGGCGACGCGGCGCGCGTTCTGGGCAGATCGGGCGAAGTATGAAGACGCGCTGCGGACGAATCTGCTTTCGCTGGCGACGACGCGGACGCGGCATGTGGGCGACGATCCCAACCTGGAGGCGTACGACCCGGATCTCTGGAGCGATGAGTACGCGTTTCTCAGTGCGCCGGGCCAGGCGCAGATCCAGAGCGATTTGTTTTACGACTACCGGACGAATGTCGAGGCGTATCCGAAGTGGCAGGCGTGGATGCAGAAGACGCAGCCGCGGCTATTAGTGATCTGGGGCAAACACGATTTGTCGTTCGACCTGGGCGAGCCCGAGCGGTATCGCAAAGACGTGCCGAAGGCCGACGTGCACGTGCTGGACGCGGGGCATTTTGCGCTGGACACGAAGGCGGACGAGATTGCCGGGCTGGTGCGGGAATTTCTGGGGCGGAAGTGAGGGCGGCCAAACCGAAGCGTTCGGCCTGTATCATGGAGGGTGGACGTTCCCCGTTCCGCTGGACCCTTCCTTTTCATGCACTTTTTCTTTGACCGCAACGCTTGCATGGGCACCCGATGGCTCTGACACCGGCCGCTTCCGGCGTGGGGCCGGAGATTGTCCCGCTGGATTCGCACCGGGGCGATGGACCGCACCTCCACGCGCCGAGGGCAGGCGAGACGGCCTCGCTGCTGGTGGATTATCGCGAGCTGTTCAAGGTGCGCGTTACCGGGCTGGTGGTGCTCACCGGGTGGGCCGGTTTCTATCTGGGCTCGATGCGCTCCGGTATCAGCAGCCTGCAACCCGGGCTGCTGGAGACGCTGCTCGGCATCGGCGCGGTTTCGGCAGGGTCGGCGGCGCTGAATCAGGCAATTGAGCGGAAGCTGGATGCGAAGATGCACCGCACGGAGAATCGCCCGATGGCGGCGGGACGCATCGGCCTCGTGCACGGCATCGGGATTGGCCTGCTGGCCATTATTGCGGGCACGCTTTGGCTGACACGCGAGACGAATTTCATCACCGGTGGGCTGGTGCTGCTGACCGCCTTTCTGTATGTGGCGGTGTACACGCCGCTGAAGCGCTACACCACGCTCGCGACGTTTGTGGGTGCGTTTCCAGGAGCGATGGGTCCGTTGCTGGGCTGGACGGCGGCGCGCGGTGTGATCGAGTGGCAGGGCGTGGCGCTGTTCGCGATCCTTTTCGTCTGGCAGTTTCCGCATTTCATGTCGATCTCGTGGCTTTATCGCGAAGACTACGGACGGGCCGGGATTCGCATGCTGCCCGTGGTGCAGCCGGATGGGTGGTCGACGGCGCTTGAAGCCCTGGTCTACGCGGTGCTGATGATCCCGGCGAGCCTGCTGCCGTTCTGGCTGCATATGGACGGCGTGGCTTATGCCGTGGTGGCGGTCGTTCTGGGCCTGGGATATCTGGCTTACACGATTCGCTTCGCGCGGATTGTGCGCGCGCGCAGCGAGACCGAATCGAGAATGTATGCGCGCGACCTGCTCAAGGTCAGCGTGATCTATCTGCCTCTGCTGCTGACGGCGCTGATGCTGAATGCAAGGTAGGGAATAGCCAATCGCCAGCAGGGAATAAGTCTGATGCCAACCGCCACCACCAGCTCGAAGCTGAATCCCAGGCCGAAGACCTCCGCTGTGGTGCCGGTTGTGGCTCTGGTTGGAATCAGCGTCGTTGCTGTGCTGTTTCTGTTGTGGCTGATCTATGTGCATCCGGCGTCCGACGCGGCGGCGCTGCACTACACATTTCTTCCCAACCTGAACGCGTTGCTCAATGGGCTGGCGGCCATTGCGCTGCTGGCGGGGTTTTATTTCATTCGCACGCATCGCATTGCCGCGCACCGGGCGAGCATGATGACGGCGTTCGTCTTCAGCACCCTGTTTCTGGTCTCCTATATTGCAAACCATGCGCTGCACGGCGACACGCTGTATCCGGTCCACAATCGCGTTTACTACGCGGCGTATCTGCCCATCCTGATCAGCCACATTGTGCTGTCGACGGTGGCGCTGCCGATTGTGCTGATCACTTTTTATTTGTCGCTCTCGCGGCGATTCGCCGCTCATCGCAAACTGGCACGCTACACCTTTCCGCTGTGGCTCTATGTCTCAGTCACCGGGGTCGTGGTGCGGGTGATGCTGGTGGCGGCGTTTCGATAGACCCATGGCGCAGGGAAGACCCATGCAATCCGAGCAGCCCGACGACGGCACCCGTGCGTTGCTGAAGGCCGGGGGCGGCATGCTGGCCGCGGGCATTGTGGCGGCGGTGCTGACGGCGACGGTGTTCGGCGGGATCAGCCGCCATGGTCCGCACTCGAATACCGGATGGCTGTTGCTGATGGTGGCGATGTCGTGCCTGCCGTTCGGATTGATGCTGTTCGCGCTCGGCGTAGCGAAGTGGTTTCGGAACCGGAGGAACAGCCAGTAGCCGGTAGAAAGTTGGAAGGCCCACGCTGAGGTAACCGGTGTGGTTCGCAAAGGTTGCAGAAGGTCTGGTCCTGGCTCGCCCCGCCAGGATACGCTCGTCAACAGAAGGGGTGCGACTCGCATCCCGGAAAAACTCCCCCTCGATCGCGACTTCGGTGTGCGATCCGGGTTTAACCCTGAACAAGGCCGGCCGGCTGAACAGCCAGGCTGGATGCAAGCAAGGAGACAATGCACATGAAATTCGCAGGCCGATTCGTCCACCTGGCGGTCTTCGCCACTTGTTTCGCCCTGACTCCCTTGCTCGCACAATCGAATACACCCGCGCAGAATCCGCAGAGCGCGCAGGACCAGAGCCAGCCGGTGACCGGCGTTTCGCATCCGCCGGCCGACGATACGATTATGGCCGATGAGGATCTGCCCACTCCGGTGCCACGGCCGAAACCCTCGGCGGCGATCCCGATCACGCCGGTGCAGCCTGCCGCCACTACGGCGCCGGCGCTCCAGCACAGAAATTATGAAGACGACATTGTCACCTCGGCTCCGGCGTCCACGAGCTCGGCATCGCTCTCGAAGCACGCATGGAATCCCGATGAAGATATCGTGAGCGTGGTGGCGTCGAATCCCAACGAACTGGCGTCGGGCACGAACGTGCGGGTGCGCCTGTCCACGGATTTGTCGACCGCCGAGACTCTGCGTGGGCAGTCGTTTAAGGCGATCGTCGATCGCGACGTATATAAGGACGGCCGTATCATTATCCCGGTCGGTGCGGAGATGCGCGGGCGGGTAGTTCAGGTATCCCAGGGACACCACATCGGTCCCAAAGCGACGCTGCGGCTGCGGCCCGAGTCGATACTGCTGCCCGACGGCACGATCTATCACATCTATGCCGAGGCGGTGCATTCGAGCGCGCCCGGCACGCGCACCGACAATGAGGGCGGCATCCAGGCTGCTCCGCACTACAAAAAAGACGCGGTGGAGTACGGCGCCGGAGCGGGAGCCGGAGCCGCGGCAGGTGCCCTGATCGCCGGACCGGTGGGCGCGGGCGTTGGATCGCTGGTGGGCGCGGGGGCCGTGACTGCGCACATGATCGTCGGGCAACCGGAAGCCGCCAAACTGCCCCCGGGATCTGTCCTGACCTTCAGCCTGACGGAGCCGATGGAATTGACGCCGATGCGGGCGACGGCGAACTAAGAGGCGTCAGCCGTCGCTTCGGATCGGAATCGCCTTTCAGCACCACGAGTTCGTGCAGCTCGCGTCATCCTGGGCTTCTCCCTGACCGGTGCGCAGCCGCATTCCTCGATGAACTCGATCCGCTTGCGTAACTCGATGGTTTGGTCGCGCAGAATTGCGATCTCACGGCGAAGTGAATCCGCCACGGGTCCTGCCGGACCGCGCGTGCGCGTGCGCGCCCACTCGTCCAGTTCTTGCGGGATAGCCAGCACGGCATGGCGCGCGGCACCATCGCGACGGCGCACGGGCAGTCCGGCCTCGCGCTCCCACCGCTGTACGGTGCGCACTCCCTTGCCGAGATACTGACTAATCTCTTTCCATGAGGTAAGGATATTTGGCATAGCGCTCCAGCCCTGGGTAACTGGAACCATCGGGTGTCCTGACGCCCGGCGAATCCTATCTTCCAATTTTGGTTCTTTTGGGTGGAATTTGCGAGAAAAATCGTTTATTGTCTCGCGTCACGACATACCCGGACAGCCGGGCTCTTCAATTCACTACCGATGTAAGGATAGCTTCCATTGAAGCGAATCTATCTTTCCCAAACCGGGAAGATAGGTCGGGCACGCCAGTTTTTGGCGTGCTTTTTCTATCGAATATAGCCAGATAGCTTGACGTTCCACAACTTATCTCGCCATACTCTCCACACTACCTCAGCATTAGAAACCTGTATTTCGGCTGCACTGTTCTTCCTTCCTCCCCCTCGCGCTTAAGTTGGGACCGCACGTCGCCGCAGGCGGCACCGAACAGGAGTTGGAAATGGCTGAAGTTCCGCGGGAAAGGCGCGGGGGATCCGGAGTTCCCTCGCTGACCGCAATCTCCCTCCCCTTCCCTGGCCTGTCCTTGCATCGTGGCGTGCGGTTCCTGCCCTTACCTTCTGGTCACCGTTGAAAGGGAGGAACGTTATGGTCAGCAACTGTGCCAACCCCGGGTGCGGAAAGCCTTTGCACTATCTGCGTGACGGCCGAATTTATGTTTTTGACACGGCTGCGCTCTCGACCAGACCCGGTCATAAGCGTGAACGCCATCTGGAACACTATTGGCTCTGCGGCGTCTGCGCGCAACGGCTGACGCTGGTTCAGGACGGTCAGGGGTGGGTTCGGATCCTTCCCAAACCGGCGTTGCAGGGAGACGAGGACGACTACCTTCCCTCCCGTCATCCGGAAATGGCCTCCTAAGCACCCTCTCCCACCGCCAGACGTCCCGCAGGTTTGCTGCGGGGCGTCTTTGCGCCTTGCACTGGGCGTCTTGTTTCCTGCAATCTGACGGCAGGAAGGGAATCGTGCACCGCCTTCACATCCCGGCGCCGCCGCTGGCCTCCTTTGTCCGTTGTTTCTGGTACTGGGAAGGGATGCCGCATCCGCACGCGCGGGAGAGGCTGATGCCGAACGGCGAGGCCACCATTGTTTTCAATTTGCGCGACGACGAGATGCGGCTCTACGACGCCGACGATCTGGATCGCTACACCTCATGCGGGTTGGCGGGGCTGACCGGGCCGCGTACGGGGTGCTTCGCCATCGACACCGCCGCGCAGGATCGCGTCATCGGCATTGAGTTTCAGCCGGGCGGCACGTTTCCGTTTTTTCGCGAGCCGGCGGGCGAGATCGCGAACCAGTCGGCGCCGCTCGACTGCCTGTGGGGCGCGGCGGTGGGGGAGATTCGGGAGCAGCTGCTGGCCGCGCGTTCCGTGGATGCGATGTTCGTGATTCTGGCAACTGCGCTGCTGGAGCGGTTGGTGCGGCCGCTGGAGCTGCATCCGGCGGTGGGCTGGGCGCGAGGATGGATTTGCCGGGCGCCCCATGTGGCCACGGTGGCCGGCGTGGTGGATCGCATTGGACTGAGCCAGCGGCGGTTCATTGAGCTGTTTCGCGATCAGGTGGGGCTCCCTCCAAAGGCGTTCTGCCGGGTGCGTCGGTTTCAGCGCGTGCTCGAGAGCGTGCACCGCAAGGCTGGCGTGGACTGGGCGCAGGTGGCGCTGGATGGGGGCTACTACGATCAGGCCCACTTCATTCACGATTTCCAGGGGTTTGCAGGGATGACTCCGGCAGCGTACCTGGCGCGTGCGACCGAACACCTGAATCATGTGCCGATGGGGTGAGCGCAGGGGTCAAATATTTACAATCCTGCCGGATTCAGAACGCCGACAATGGTTTCCATCAAGGAGAACCCTTATGTCCCCAGTGAAACCGATTCCCGATGGCTACCACAGCGTGCAGCCGTATCTGCATGTACGCGGCGCCGCGAATGCCATTGATTTTTACAAGCAGGTATTCGGCGCCGAGGAAGTGATGCGCATGCCGCAACCGGACGGGCGGATCGGGCACGCCGAGATTCGTATCGGCGATTCGATTGTGATGCTGGCCGATGAGTACCCGGAGAAGGGCATCCACGGTCCGGCTCACTATGGCGGCGCGCCGATGACGCTGATGTTCTATAC
>DASZYN010000545.1:0-9465 GCA_035545435.1 Acidobacteriaceae bacterium
GGTGAGGAAGAAGGTCAGGGTCGGGAACTTCACGTCCATGAGGAGCTTGATGCCCTGAGTGGCCAGGATGCCGACAACGATGCCGGCGATGGAGACGAGCACGGCTTCTCGCAGGACGAGGTTCACAACGTAGAGCTTCGAAGCGCCGAGCGATTTGAGGATGCCGATCTCGCGGGTGCGCTCCATAACCGCCGTGTACATGGACTGGAAGATGACCAGAAAGCCGACGATCACGGCAATCGCGATCACAACGTTGAGGGCGATGTTAAAGCCGGGGAGGTGCTCGGGGGTCATCATGGACATCCACTCGGCGAGGGTCTGGACCTGGTAGGTAGTCATGCCCGGGGTGTGCTGGATCTCGTCGATAACCGCCTGCTCGTTTTCCTTTTTGTCGGTGCGGACGTAGAAGATGGACGCGTTATCGGGGGTGCCGTTCAGTACGCCGAGAGTATGAATGGGAAGGAAGACGCGGCTTCCTTTGCCGTGCTCGACGATTCCGGAGATATGGAAGTCGTGCCCGAGCAGTTGCAGAGTCTGGCCGACCTCGACGTGATGGCTCTTCGCGTAGAGGTCGTCGACGAGGGCGTCATCCGGGCCCGCCGGGGGATGGCCCGCAATGAACACGAAGGGGCGGAGCGCGTCGTAGCTTGCGTAGTCGATGCCAAAGATAGTCTGGACGGATCCGCTGGTGTTGAGCTTGGCGATGACCGGCGAGGCGGCGACGACATGAGGCAGCTTCGCCAGGACCTGTGGAGCAATTTTGGCTGGCACCGCCGCGTCGCTAAGGCCGGAGAAGTTGCTGGCGTTGGGCGGCCGGACCATGATATCGGCGCCAATGCCGCTGGTCTGGTTGGCTGCCCCCTGGACCTGGCCGACCATGATGGCCACGATGCAGAGGATCATGATGACCTCGATCGCGACGGCAAGCACGCTGATGACCGAACGGACGGGGCGAAAGAGGATATTGCCGATAACTAATTTGTTCATCGGATTGTTGGATGAAGCGAACAGAACTCCGGGTGGAAGGAACAGGGTAACAAAGCGATGAGGAGAGGTTAAAAAGAGGCGGGAACGGAGACGGACGAGGGTGATTGGAGGGAGGCGGCCCTGCGGTTATGACCCAAAAGGGAACAGAGGGTGGCCCGAGCGTGGGATTTCCTTAGGAGGTTACCTTGGTACCATTATCTCCGCAATATAAACGGGTAATCAGAGTTTCGATTTTCTTTGACCTATCGTAGGGTCGGCCTTATCTTTTACTGGCAATCCCCAGGAAGGGAATCCTGCAGTGGGGCACTTTGGCGAGGAATTGCGGAAGGAACGGGAGTCCCGAGGGATCGCGCTGGAGACGATCAGCGAGAAAACTAAGGTAATCACCCGTTACCTCACCGCACTCGAAAATGACCGATTCGAGACGCTGCCTGGCGGCATTCTGAGCAAGGGCATCGTTCGCGGATATGCGCGCACCGTGGGGCTGGACGAAGCTATGTGGGTCGAGCGGTTCGTTGCCGCCAGTCAGGAACACGGGCACGCCGACGGCGACTGGTCGGAATTTGTGCAAAACGTGGGGAAGACGCGGCCCAGGAGTGGTCACGAGGGCAGAAAATTGCGCAGAACCGGTCTTTGGGTGTTGATTCTGGCGCTGGCAGGCGGTGGGTGGGCGGCCTGGCATTATCTGGGCGGGGGTGCCCTGGCCGATGGGATTCCGCAACATGCCGTCAGCTCAACGGCTGCAGCGGCGCCGGCGAGCGCTGTTCGTCCGTAACCGCTTCTCTTCTAAAAAGTACTTCTGTGACCTTTTGCGGGCGGTAGTGTCCTCTTAGCCTGCAAGCATGACTCCTCGAAAACTGGCTCTGCTGTCCGGTCTGACATTGATGATGCCGGCGATGGCGTGGTCTCTCCCAAAGCCGCACATTGTGGCGTTGGGCGGCGTACGGAGGGTTCCCTATTCCGTCGCGGGCGACCCGGCCGGCGCGCGGCCGGATGAGACGGAGCTGACGGTGCGCCCGCTGATCGTGGATGGCAAGGTGAAGGAGTGGACGACCGGCGATGTGCACGACCTGACGATCCGCACCTTTGCGGTTCGGCGTGCCGTACGGCTGAATGACGCGCTGCCGACGGACAAAACAGAGCGGTGGGTCTGGCAGCGCGGACCGTGGATCCTGGTGGATCGGACGGTTGGAAAGGTGACGGCCCTGCGGCTGCCCGATTTCGATCCGGCAGTTTCGGATGTGGTGTGGTTTCGGGACTATGCGGCGTATTGCGGCGTGAATTCTGGTGGGAAGCAGCTGATGGCGGTGGTGGAGCAGGTGGAGGGTCGGAAGCCATTGCTGGCGAAAAAGTTAGGGGCCTGGGAGGCGGCCGAACACTCAGGTCCAGTGTGTGCGCCAGCGGTGTGGCAGCGGGATCCGTTGCGAGTGAGCTTTGCGGTAACGGGCGCGGCGACGGTGAGTTTCGATTTAGTGGGGACGTCGGCGGTGCTGGTGGAAGAGGACGAGGAGCCAGTAGCCAGGTAGGAGATGGAGCGGGGAGGACGCGAGAGGTAAGCCCAGGTTCCGGCGCCGAGTGGAGATCGCGTTTTTATTGGACCATTTTTTGCAGCGAATCGAATTGCTCCTGAGTTCCAAGAACAACCAGGACATCATTCGTGTCGATTCTTGAGGTTTCCTTCGGGTGCAAATCGAAGGAGCCATCGGATTTGCGAATGGCCAGCACCAACGCACCTGAGGTGTTTCTGATGTCCGCTTCCGCAATGGTCTTTCCATGGAGCGGCGAACCGGTGGGAATGGTGATTTGAAACAGGCTGAAATCGACCAGCCCGTTGTGCGTCACTAAGTCCAGAAAGTCGACGGCCACGGGTTGCGTTGCCATGGCCGCCATGCGAACACCGGAGATGAAATAGGGCGAAATGACCCGGTTTGCGCCAGCCATGGTGAGCTTCTTCTCTGTATCTTTGAGGCTCGCTCTGGCCACGATGTTGAGATTCGCATTGAGCTGGCGGGCGGAGAGAGTGATGTAGACGTTGGCTACATCGGAGTCGGAGCAGGCGATAAGACCTTTGGCGCGACTGATGCCCGCGGCGGTCAGAACAGCGTCGTCGGTGGCATCGCCGATGAGAACCGGAACGCCCTTGCTTTCGAGTTCATCGAAAGATTCTTTTTTGGGGTCGATCACGAGGAAGGGAACGTGCCAGGTCTCAAAAGCCTGGGCCACCTGGTGTCCTACTCTGCCAAAGCCGCAGATGATGTAATGGCCCTTCATCTCCCTGATGGTCTTGTCCATGTTTCTCCTCTTGCGATAACCGGTCATCTCGCCCGCAACGATGATCTCTACAATCTGTCCAGCCGCATAGATCGCGCTGCCGACGCCGCCAACAATAATGAATATGGTGAAGAGCCTCCCCCCTGGCGAAAGAGGATGGACTTCCTCGAACCCAACGGTGGAGAGGGTGAGAACGACCATGTACACGGAATCCAGGAGATTCCATTTCTCGATGAAGGTGTAGCCCAGGATTCCAACGACAGCAATGATCGCGAGAAAGATCATTGCGGGAAGGAGTCTTCGAAAAGGGTGGCTCATCTTGGGCCCGTGCCTGGCTTTCTTTGCCGTCCGTGTGATGGCGATCCCGGCAACGCTCCAGCGGTCGGATGCATGCGATCAGAGTAATGCACTGCGGAGGTGTTCAACCCGAGAGTGTGTTGTCGTCGGTTTTGCGGACATTACAGGAGTACCTCGGCGGTTGTTGCGCTACCCCGTATTTCGCTCGCGCCTTATGATCGGTGAATGGAATCGCTTGAGGAATTGCTGAAACAGGCCGAGGTGGCGCATGGGCACTTGTGCGCCGGGCAGGTGCTGGGCGTGCGGATGGCGATGCTGGGGTGCAGGCGGCTGGGAATCGAGGAGCCGCGCGGGGCGGATCGCAAACGGCTGGTGACGTATGTCGAGATCGATCGATGTGCGACGGACGCGATCGGGGTGGTGACCGGGTGCCGGCTGGGGACGCGGGCGCTGAAGTTTCGCGACTGGGGGAAGATGGCTGCGACGTTCGTCGACCTCGGGACGGGCAGAGCGATTCGCATTGTGGCGCTGGAGTCGTCGAAGCAGCGGGCGCGGGAGCTGTATCCGGAGATGGAGAACAAGAACCAGCAGCAGATGAAGGCGTATCGCGAGATGCCGGATGCGGAGTTGTTTGGAGAGCAGTGGGTGCAGGTTGAAGTTGGGCCGAAGGAGATGCCGGGGTACAAAGGCGAGCGGGTAACGTGCGCCGTATGCGGGGAGGGAATCAACTACGAACGCTTTGTTGAGCGCGGCGGGGACCGGTTATGTCTGGCGTGCGCGCATCCGGAGCAGCGCTATTATCGGCCGGTGAATGGGGACTAGCCATCCAGGCGATCGGGCCTTGCGGCCCAAAGGCGGTCGTTGTGGTTTGAGGGTTCCGGCCCTGAGTCTGGTTGCACATTTACAATGGCAGGGCCGGTAGTGATTTGGTTGCGCCGGACGCTTCTCCTGGAGCACAACGAACCATGCTGAATCTGGAAGGCCGTGTAGCGGCTGTTTTTGGACTGGCGAATAAGCGCAGCATCGCCTGGGGCATTGCCACCAAGCTGCATGAGGCGGGGGCGAAGCTGGCGATCAGCTATCAAAACGAGCGAATGAAGTCCGAGGCGTTGGGCCTGATCGAGGAGTTGCCGGGGGCGGAGCCGTTCCAGTGTGATGTGGCGAACGATGCGGAGATCGATCAGGTTTTTGCGCAGATTAAGGAAAAGTACGGGAAGCTGGACGTGCTGGTGCACGCCATCGCGTATGCTCCGCCGGAGGACTTGAAGAACGATTTTCTGAAAACCACGCGGGAGGGATTTCGGATCGCGCATGACGTGAGCGTCTACTCGCTGATCGCGCTGAGCCGCGGCGCGGCACCGCTGATGACAGAAGGCGGGTCGATCATCACGCTGACATATTACGGGGCCGAAAAGGTGGTGCCGCATTACAAGGTGATGGGTGTGGCGAAAGCGTCGCTGGAGGCGACGGTGCGGTATCTGGCCTGGGATCTGGGCAGGCAGAACGTTCGGGTGAATGCGATTTCAGCGGGCCCGATCAAAACGCTGGCGGCGCGGGGAATTGGGGCGCTGGGCGACATGCTGAAGTATCACGAGGATCGCTCGCCGCTGCACCGGAACACGGAGCAGACGGAAGTTGGGAAGACGGCGGTGTATCTGGCGTCGGACCTGGCGAGCGGCGTGACCGGCGAAGTGATCTACGTGGACAGCGGCTACAACATTGTAGGGTTCTGAGGGTGCAGGGCGCAGACCACAGGTCACAGAGACCTCGAAGCTTTCTCCCAATCCTATCGAGCTGGCGCGGAAGAGGTCCCGCGAACCTCACAGGTCATGGCTTCTTCCGTGGTATTGGGGCTCCGTTCGCTCCGTGCTATCAATAGGGACGCGCGGCGCTCCCTTAACGACGTGAGCGCGAACTTGTTCCCAGGTCACTTCCTCGGAGGATGTCATCGCCACGCGATTGCAGTTAGGGGATCTACTCGTCCAGGCCAGGCTGGCTAGCGCTGAGGACATCGCCAAAGCGCTCGAACGGCAATCGAGCGAAGGCGGCCGGCTGGGTGAGAACCTTGTCGCCATGGGAGTGCTCACGGAGAGCGCACTCGATCGATTTCTGCATCACATTCCCACCGAGCCCGCCGACATTGCCGCCACCGGAATTGAGCGCGTTGAGCTGATGGGCCTGATGATGAAACTCATCTATTCCGCCCGTTTGCAGACCATCCGTCAGATCACCGACGCCATCAAGCTTCCTTATCGTATGGTGGCCGAACTGGTGCAGATGGCGGTCGATCGCAAGCTGCTGCAATCGATGGGCGTGCGCGGCGCCGACAGCTCCGGCGGCACCAGCTATGCCTTTACCGACGGGGGATCGCGCTTTGCGGTCGAAGCCCTCGGGCAAGTGGGCTATGTGGGCCCCGCTCCTGTGCCTCTGGATCAGTTCAATGACCAGGTGACCCACCAGAAGCTGACGAACGAAGTCATAACCTTCGAACGCATCCGCAAATCGATTGGGTCCCTCACATTTGACGATGCCCTGATCGAGCAGTGCGGACCGGGACTGAACTCCGGCCGTGCCATGTTGCTCTACGGGCCGCCGGGAAACGGAAAGACCTCCATCGCTCGCTGCCTGGCCAGCGTCTTCAGCGACATCATTTATCTGCCCTATGCCATCGCTGTTGAGGGCCAGATCATCCGTCTGTTCGACCCCGCGATTCACGTCGCCGTCGATTCCGCCGGCGTCAGCGAAGATCCCGGATTTCTGGCAGACCGCAGCGATATTCTCGACCACCGCTGGGTTGCATGCCGCAGGCCCTTTCTGGTTGCCGGCGGCGAGCTTACCCTCGAGATGCTGGACCTGCTCTACAACCCGATCGGGCATTATTACGAGGCCCCGATCCATATCAAGGCGCTGGGTGGCTGTTTCATCATCGACGACTTTGGCCGGCAGCTGGTCAGCCCTACAGCCCTGCTCAATCGCTGGATCATCCCGCTGGAAAACCGCGTCGACTACCTCAAGCTCCATACCGGCAAGAGCTTCAGCATTCCCTTTGAAGAACTTGTAATCTTCTCCACCAATATCGAGCCGGAAGATCTGATGGACCCCGCCTTTTTGCGTCGCCTGCCGTACAAAATCGAGGTGGGTGCCCCCAGTATCGACTCCTTCCGTCGCATCTTCGAGACGGAGTGCGCCAGCCACGGCATCGCGCTTTCCAGTGAAACCTTCGACTCGATCGTTAACAAGATCGTGAACGAAAAGGGCCTCGAACTGGCCGCCTATCAGCCCAGATTCATCGTCGATCAGGTAATCGCCACGTGTCGTTTCATGGAGAAGGCTCCGCAGATGGAGCCGCGCTACATCGAATACGCGCTCGACAATTTACGGGTGCACCGCAATTCCCCGCCGCAGACGGCCCATGCGCCGCAGCTGCAACAGGCGTGAAACACCCGGAGAAACAGGCTGGCGTTTATCCCCTCTCAGGAGACATTGCTTGACATTGCTGTGGGTCTGATTTGTAGTGGAAGTAATCAAGCGGCGAAGGAGTTCGCCTTTAACCGCTGTCCTTTGTAGCCGGACAGATGATGACTCCTGACAGGGAATCCTGTCGTGGAGTCGTTTCCCGGCGCGATCCCTGACAAATTGAGATTTCGTTGCGCGGCAGACGTGTGTCTGTTCCGGCACCGGGTTGGCCTGTTGTCTCTGGCCGTTAAGGAGGGGGGATTGCAAAAGTATCTGCTGATTGCGCTGGGCGGCGGACTAGGTTCGATGGCCCGCTACTGGGTGGGCGTAACGGTGACGGATCGGCTGGGGGCGCGCTTTCCGTATGGGACGCTGATCGTTAATTTGACGGCTTGCCTGATCATTGGATTTTCGCTGACGTTTCTGGGGAGGCGCGCCGGATTTAGCGGAGGCTGGATTTACCTATTACCGGTAGGGTTCGTGGGGGCGTACAGTACTTTCTCGACCTATGAGTGGGAGACTCTTTCGCTACTGCGAGCGGGCGGCTTTCCGATGGCGGCCCTTTATGCGGTGGGAAGTTTGATTCTGGGGCTGGCCGCGGTTTGGTGCGGGATGCTGGCGGCGGAGGTGATGCGATGAACGCTCGTGAAGGAAGCAGCATGCTGGGGACAGGCAAGGCGCTGAAGGTTTCGATCACGGTGAGCGAAGGGGCGCGGTATCACGGCGCCTCGGCGTATGCGTCAATTCTGGATTTTTTGTTCTATCGCGGAGTGAGCGGAGCGACCGTCCTGAAGGGAATTGCGGGGTTCGGGGCGGATCATCATCTGCACGCAGCGAGCCTGGTGGAAGTGTCGGACAAGCTGCCGGTGCGGATTGAGTTTGTCGAGACGCGGGAGAAAGTGAACGAACTGCTGGGCAAGCTGGAGGAGATGGCGGGCACGGGCCTGATCGAGGTGCAGGAGACCATGGTGGCGAAAGCTCCCATGCCGTCGAAGCAAAAACGCGTGACGCCGGATCATTTGAAGATGGAAGGCAAAGCGCGGTTGATGCGGATCTATGTGGGCGAGAGCGACAAGTGGCAGAACAAGCCGCTGCACGAGGCGCTGGTGCACGCGATGCGGGCCAATGATATTGCCGGGGTGACGGTGGTTCGGGGCGTGCTGGGATATGGAGCGCACCGGCGCGCGAATAAAGAAAAACCTGCGCATTTGTCGAAAGACGCATCCATCCTGCTGACGGTGGTGGACACGCAGGAGAAGCTGCAGTCGTTTTTGCCGGTGCTGGAGCAAATGGTGCAGGAGGGGCTGGTGGTGATGTCGGATGTGGACATTGTGAAGTACTCGTGGCGGCCGCCTGAGTTGGAGGCGAGCGAGGCATGAGGGAGGCGTGGCGATGAAGGAGCAATTTGAAGCTCAGATGCTGCGCATTTACTTTGGCGAGGCGGATCGCTGGATGGGGAAGCCTCTGCACGAGGCGATTGTGGCGAAGTGCCAGGAGTTGGGTCTGCAGAGTGCGATTGTCTACCGGGGGATCGAAGGTTATGGGAGCAGCACGCGGATCCATCGTCCGAGCCCGTGGAAGCTGTCACGGGACGCGCCGATCATGGTCAGCGTGATTGATACAGAAGAACAGATCGGGAAGCTGGTGCCGCATCTCGACGCGATGGTGGGCGAGGGGCTGATTGTGACATCGAAGGTACAGGCGATCCGATACACGCGCGGGGAGGAACAGGCGAAGGGCGCGTGATGCTGCGATCTATTCGGAGCGCAGGGCCTGCATGGGATCAACGGCGGCGGCGCGCCGCGCTGGGACGTAGCTCGCGAGCAATGCGACAAACATCAGAACGGCGACGACTCCGATGAGCGTGATGGGGTCCCACGGGTGGACCCCGTAGATGATCGAGGATCGGGCTACGGAGATGCCGGCCAAGGCGCGCGTGACGAGCAGGGCCGTTACGGTGCCCGCGCCGACTCCGATGACGGCGAGGGTGGCGCCGCGGCGGAGAACCCAGCGGAGCACATCGCTGCGATCGGCGCCGAGAGCCATGCGGACAGCCATTTCCTGGGTGCGCTGGCCGACGAGGTAGCTGATGACTCCATAGAGGCCGACGCTGGCGAGAAGAAGGGCGAGAGCGGCAAACGCTGCGAGAAGGACCATGGAAAAGCGTCGGGCGACGAGCGAGGCGGCGATGATCTGGTTCATGGTGAGGGGACGCCACGCGACCTGGGAAGCATTCATCTCGCGCAGCGAGGACTGGATGTCGGGGAAAACGGTGTCGGGATGGTCGGCGCGAACGGCAATGTTGTAGAAGAAGCCGGTGGTGGAGACTAGCTCCGAGCCGGGGAGCTGGCCCATGGACTGGTACAACTGGGCGTGGAGTGGAGTGCCTGCGTCGTTGTCGAGTCCCCAATGGAGCACGTGACCAACGACGCCGACGATGGTGGCCTGGGTATT
>DASZYN010000546.1:0-18843 GCA_035545435.1 Acidobacteriaceae bacterium
ATCGATCGTTCCGGGCCCCTCGATGGTCACGTTGGACGCATTCACGGCATAGAGGAGCGCCCAGTTACCGTCTTCAAGCGTGGAGTCGCCGCTGAGCGGGATGGCGTCGACCGCGTGGTAGTCGTGGCCGTTCGCGCTGCCGAGTATTTTTCCGCCGGCAGCGATACGGAGGATCACATTGCTCTTCACCTCGACCGATCCGAGAAGGAACGTCCCCGCAGGGATCAGAACGATGCCGCCACCATCGGAAGCGCATGCGTCGATTGCCCTTTGCACGGCAATCGTGTCGAGCGTACGGCCGTCGCCCCGCGCACCATAGCTGCGGACGTTGTAAACGCGTGCACCTGCATCGACTGCGGCTGGTACCTCCTCGCCCGGAGCGCGCCCGCTGCCCATGATGCCCGCGCCGACGAGTCCCGCGAGTGCCGGCAGCGTCTGCCGGCGCGTGAGTCGCGGGGACACATTGCGCCCGTCTGTTTCGTCGTGTTTCTCCATCAACTCTCCCTCGGTACCTGCGCAGACGCACTACCATGCGAAACACGTCTGCCATCTTGAGAAAAACACGGGGCAGGCCATGTCGCAAATTGGGGCACTCCTCGTTGTACCACTATATGAGATTGCTATCTCACGGGTGCGTCTCAGCACCTCAGTCGCTACGCGATCCCCAAACCTGTAAAAGCGCGGTGGAAATATGCTCGAACACATGGTTTGCGTCACAGCAGGCTTATAGATTTCGGACCTGAACGAGCGATCAACTCGCAGAGTAGCTGAAGAGCGTCTGATTGCCACTAATGCCGGCTGGCCGCGTAACGGCCGACGCGCTCTCTTGATAGCCCGCGTCATGGGCATTCGGCAAAAGGGCGCGTCGGCGACAATACGGCGAGGCGGATCGCGGAACACTGGCCCGTTTCCTGATACTTATTCCTAATCCCGCGCCGTCTGCCGAAGGTTTGTCTATTGGACCGCTTGCGAGACTGCTCCGCTGCTTTTGGAGAAGTCAGCGGAACCGGAATACGTTGCCGTTAGTGTGTGGCCCCCTTTGGTCAGGAGCGACGTGCTAATCTGCGCCTGTCCGTTGACGACCGTGGCGGTACCGAGCGCAGTTTTTCCATCTTTAAAGCTGACGGTACCAACGGGGGTTGCGGTCGCGCAGTTCACCGTTGCCGTGAACGTCACCGACTGACCGAGGGACGCCGGGTTGGGTGAACCAGTCAGCGTCACCGTGGTCGGGGCGGCAACCACGACCTGCTGCAGGCTGTTCTGGCTTGTGGTGTATGTATTGCTTCCGTTATAAACCGCTTTGATCGTATGCGCGCCGGCATCGATGGTGGTCACCGAGAGCTGCGCCTGCCCTCCGCTCAACGTCACGGTACCGAGCCCCTGGGTACCGTTTTTAAAGGTGACCGTACCATCTGGACTTCCCGCGGTCGATGTGACGGTTGCGGTGAAAACGACGGCCTGACCGTAGTTGGAAGGATTGAGGCTGCTGGTGATCGCCGTGGAGCTCGACGCTCCCTGGATGGTTTCTGTGAGGGTAGCCTTCGATGGGGCGTCGGAGCTATCGCCGCTGTACTGCGCGATGATGGCGTGCTTTCCCACCAGTAACTGCGGAAGCGTCAGTTGTGCCATGCCCCCACTGAGCGTGACACTTCCGTAGATCGTGCCTGCTTCCGAGAAAACAACCATCCCCGTCGGCGCGGTGCCGGCGGAATCGGTCACGGTCGCAGTCAAGGTTACGGGCTGGCCGTAGACAGCGGGGTTGAGAGAAGACGCCAGAGTCACCGCGCTCGAAGCGGTTCCGACCTTTTGTGTGACGCGGCCGAGGCTGGTGGTGAAGTTTGTATCTCCGGAATAGTCTGCTTCGATGATGTGGCTGCCCTCAGCGAGCGTGCTGATGCTCACGGAAGCCTGCCCACCGCTCATGCCTCCTGAACCAATCGGTTGCCCATCGGCATAAAAGGCGACTGTACCGGTCGGGACACCCGAAAACTGTGGGCTGACCGTAGCAGTGAGGGTGACGCTCTGGCCGAGCTTGGAATTCCTGTTGCTCGAGGAAACCACCGTGGTGCTCGAAGCGACGCTCACGCTTAGCAGTAGCCTTTGCGAAACACTGCCGCCGAAAGTGCCATCGCCGGTGTAGAGCGCGGTGAAACCAAACGTGCCGACGGTGGATGGTGCTGACAGCGTCGCCTGAGCCTTGCCGTTGTTGAGGGAGCCGGTCGTTTGCGGAACGCCGGCCTGTTTGAATGTGACATTGCCGGTGGGTGTGCCTTGCTTGCTGCTCACGGTGGCGGATAGCGTGAACGATTGCCCAACGACAGCTTTCGTCGCGGGTCCAGTTAGTGTGGTGACGGTGGACTGGAAGCTATTTCTGTTAAGCAGAATGGAAACCGTACCAGTACTGGAATCCAGGGCTGCCACATCCGGCGATCCATTTGCGTCGAAATCGCCAACGGCCACGGTAGCCATTCCGAGCTGACTCAGGGAAACCGCTGGCTGTTGGTCAAATGTCCCATCTCCATGACCGAGGAAAACGTTCAACGGTGCCCCACTGTGAAACGCCGTGAGCACATCGAGCGCGCCATCGCCATTGAAGTCCGCAAGCGCCTGAGGACGTCCAATCGGATTGCCCTGAATTTCCGTGCCCGAGAGGAAGGTACCATTTCCCTGATTCAGGATGACCTGGACGAGATCGCTAGGCTGATAATTCAGGAAATCTGTGAGTCCATCACCGTTGAAGTCCCCGGTTAATCCCCCTGGCCAGCCGAGGACTGAATCTTGTTGGAAGTTTCCCAAGCCGTCGCCTAAGAGAATAACCCCCGGCGTGGCCCCCGAACCGATGGCAAGCAGATCTGTTTTGCCGTCACCATTGAAATCGCCCGCCGCTACACCTCCCGGAGCGAATGCCGTGCTGACGATGTCGACAAATGCGGGGCTAAGGTTAAATGCGATGATACCTCCGCCACTGGCAGTTATGAACTCTGGAACTCCATCACCATTGATGTCGGCAGCAATCATTCCCTGAGAGTTGCCGGGGGCGCCCAATGCCGTCGTGAAGGTCCCGTCACCGTTGCCCTGGAAGACAGTGCCGAAAGAAGAGCCTGTTGTCGTAGAGTTGCACACGACCGCGAGATCTACTTTGTTGTCCCCATTCACATCGGCCGCTACGATCTTCCCCAGCCCATATCCTGCCTCACCCTGGCAAGCGGGAAAGGGATTCAGAGCCTTGAACGCGCCCCGACCGTCGCCCAGAAAAATGGCGACAGTGGCGTCCCCTTTTGCGACCGCCAGATCGGCGAATCCGTCCCCATTGAAGTCTCCTGCGGCAATACCACCCGGATTGGCGCCTACCTGAAAGGATCCTGTGAAGAAAGTGCCATCGCTTTTTCCCAGCAGAACCTGCACGTTGTCATCGCCGCTGTTCACCACTGTGACATCCAGCTTGCCATCGCCGTTAAGGTCCGCGAGCGCGAGCATCACGGGTTGGTTTCCGACCTGATAAGTTGCATTGCTGGTAAACGTGTCGTCGCCATTGCCGAGGAGAACAGAAACCGTGCCATCGAGATTGGCCGAGACGAGATCTACCTTGCCATCGCCATTTACATCCCCCGCAGCTATCCACTGGGGTCCTGCACCGATCGACGGGGAGGCCGGTACCGCATCGAAATTTCCGTCACCGCGGCCGTGGAATACTGTCACCGTGCGTGCAAAGGCGCTGACCGCAGCGAGATCCAATTTGCCGTCCCCGTCAAAATCTCCCGCAGTAATGGACGCAATGCCGTCAGGCACCGGAGCGGCGAGCAAGGCACTGGCCTGGAAGCTTCCGCCGCCCCCGTTCGTAAATATCTGGACTTGGCTTAACGAACTTCCAACCGGTCCCGCAAAACCCACGGCCAGGTCTGGTTTTCCATCGCCAGTGAAGTCTCCCACCGCAATCGTTGCCGGATACGCACCGAAAGTGTAGGTACTCGCGAACTGAAAAGTACCGCCTGGTTTGCCCAGCAGGATAGTCACTGACCCGGGCGTAGAGGTCTGACCGAAGTTAATTACAGCAAGATCGAGATTTCCGTCGCCGTCAAAATCGCCGGATCCGATTGCATAGGGGAACACTCCTGCCAGATAGGTGCCGCCGTTGGTATCGAAGGTTCCATCTCCTTTGCCGAAAAGAATAGAAACATGGCCGTTTGTCAATGCGTTCGTTACCGCCAGATCCAGGTGACCATCATGGTTGAAGTCGCCCGCGACGAGGGTCCAGGGATTCGTACCGGCGGCATAGCTTACAGGGGAGCCGAAGTTGCCGTCTCCCGTTCCGATGAAAACATCCACCACGTCCTGAGAGGGGACGGTAACAGCCATGTCCATGATCCCGTCGCCGTTGAAGTCGCCGGTAGCGACCCGGTTAGGCGCAGCCGCAACCGTGCTTGGCGTTACAGTGGTGAACAGGTTGTTTTGCGCGGCGGCCAGCGCCGGCATTGCCAAAAGAACGATCGTGCAGCAGAAGCGGGATTCGAAGCGGGCGCGAGACATAGGTGCTCTCCTGTTGAGCGGTAGTGCCGAGATCATTGCCAGCCATGTCGCGATCCGCGCCCAGGTGGGAGTGTTGCCCATCCAGAGGAGCAGCGGATGCGAGCCGAGAATCAGAAGCGGCCCCGGAGCGGGTTTCGCAGGGCACGCTTCTGCTTTCGCAGCCAGGGGACTACTCGAATGTGAGGGTGGATCGGTGCGGGCGCAAATTAAGCGTGCGCCACTTGATGACTAACCCGTAAACCAAATGCGCACAATGCGTTACGCTCATGGATTAACCGGATTGCCGAAGTGGCGGGAGCCCGTGGTAGACTTCCGTCCACTGTTGGCAGGCTTTTTCCCCCATGAGAGATTCCGTCGATTCCGCAGCACCCGGCATTGAATACCGCTTCGGGCTGTTTGTGCTGGATCCGGCAAGCGGGGCTCTGACGCGGAACGGAACAAGAGTTAAGCTCCAGGATCAACCTCTCAGACTCCTGACTTTGCTCGTTCAGAGAGCCGGTCAGGTCGTCTCGCGCGAGGAGATTCAACGAAACCTCTGGCCCGGGAACATCTTTATCGAATTCGACAAAAGTCTGGGGGTAGCCGTCGCCAAAGTTCGGGAGGCTCTGGCAGACGACGCCGGCAACCCTCGATTCATCGAAACGATCCCACGCCGCGGATACCGCTTTATCGCACCAGTCAGGGCAGAGGGCACCGTGGTCCTCGAGCACGCGGTTGAGGCCCAGGCAGCCGTCTCCTTACAGAGAGCTTCAGGTTCATACCGGGGCAAGCTGATTTGGGTCGCCGTAGCGTTGGGTGGAGCGCTTCTTGCAGCTGCCTGGTACTGGCGGAATCAAACGCATGGTCGCATTCCGGCGCGCGCTTCCGTGGTTGTGGGCGATTTCGCCAACAGCACCGGCGATCCTCTGTTTGACGGGTCGCTCCGCCGGGCGGCGGTCATTCAGCTCGCGCAATCCCCTTATCTCAACATCTTGCCTGATCAAAAGCTGGGAGAGGTTCTCCAGGACCTGGGGCGTTCGCCGGATGACAAGCTGACACCTGCTTTGGCGCTGGAGGTCTGCCAGCGCGGAAGGGCATCCGCACTGATCATCGGATCCATCCAGCGAACGGGAGGCGCTTATCTGTTGGCATTGGAAGCCAGCCGCTGTGTCGACGGCAGTTCTTTAGTGCACGAAACCGTGACGGTTGCGCATCAGAACGCGGTTCTGTCCAGCTTAGGTTCCATGATTGACGATCTCCGCCGCAGTCTGGGTGAGTCCCGCGACTCTCTCCAGAAGTTCGATGTGCCCATTGAACAGGCAACGACCAGTTCTTTAGAAGCCCTGAAAGCCTATCAGTTGGGATTGGAACTGCGCGCCCACTCGAAGAATCTTGAAGCCAGGCCCGCCTTCAAAACCGCCGTTGCATTGGATCCCAATTTTGCCATTGCCTACGCGCAGCTGGGATCCTCGTACTCCAACGAAGGAGAGACACAGGAGGGCAGGAAATGCTTCCAGAAAGCATTTGAACTTCGTGCTCACGCCACGGAGCCGGAGCGGCTTTATATCGTGGGGCGCTATTTCGACATTGTTACGAATGAACGGGAAAAGGGATCCGAAACCTACAAGCTGTGGACCGAACTATATCCCGATCAATGGCTCGCTTACAACGCGCTCGCGAACGATGCCAATCTGTTAGGGCGGTACGAGACCGTTGTTGACGCCTCTGAACATGCCGTCCATCTTGATCCCAGTCACAACTTCGGATACATCAACCTGCTTTCCGGGCTCATTGCATTGAATCGCCTCGATGAAGCAAGTTCGATATGCCAGCGGCTCATCGGGCAAGGGCGTGATGATACCTTCATTCATCTCAGCCTCTTCTCTATTGCGTACCTCCGGCACGACGAACAGGCGCTGAGCCGTGAACGCGAGTGGGCCCAGCGGCATCCGGACGGCACCTCGATGCAGTATGTCGAGGCCGAAACAGACGCTGCGATGGGCAAGGTCAGAGAAAGCACCGACCTTTTCGAGCATGTAGCGAAACGAAATGTCGCCAGCGGCGATACGGAAGCAGCGGCGAATACATTAGCAACTGCCGCCGAGATTAATTCAGAGGTGGGGCGAACAGCCCTGGCCCAGAAGGAGTCTGAGGAGGCTTTAAGACTTCGGAGCAATCAAATCGTGCTCGGCATTGGAGCTTTGATCGCAAGTCGGGCACGAAACGGAGAGAGAGCCCACGAGCTTCTCGACGCACTCGACCACGATTATCCACTGTCAACATTCAACATTGGTCTTTACTCTCCGATGGCCAGGACGACGCTGGCTGTCGCGCGCCGCGTTTCAACCTCCGAAATTACGAGTCTGATGGAGCCGGCGCTTCCGTACGAGTTTGGACAGGTTGCAGATATGCTGCCAATCTATGTGCGAGCAGATTCCTATCTGCAGGCTCGTTCGGCAGAAGAAGCCAGGCGAGAGTTCCAGAAGGTTCTTGATCACCATGCGGTGGATGTGGTGACTACGCTCTATCCCCTTTCTGAGTTGGGCGTTGCGCGATGCTACGCATTGTTGGGCAGAAAAGCCGACAGCCGGCGTGCCTACGAGGATTTCTTCGCACTTTGGAAGGACGCTGACCGGGCTCTGCCTGTTCTCGTGATGGCGCGGAGGGAATATCAGGAGTTGAAGTAGCCGGCATCAGTGCTTTTCGAAGCGGGTCTAGAGCGGAAGGAGCAAAGGTCCCGATAAGGGAGCGCTGGCCGATCCGCTGATGAGCAATGTCCGGGGTTACGTGAACATTAAACTGAGCCACGCGACCGCGGCCCAGCTCGCCCATCGCCCGGTGGAGTACGACGCAGGATTCACCCGGTTTCCTGAAAAATATACGATTAAGTTTCTTGCCCGCGACGATGATAAGTACTTTCCAGACCCAGTTCACAATTCCGGATTCCGGACCTGAACAAGGTAGCCAGGAAAGTGGCACTGAACTCCGTAGTGCTGAGCAGCCAGAAGTTAGACCTGAACGATGCGCTCTACAATGCGCAGCGCGGTAAGGAACAGGCAAGGGACGAAGCCGCGAATCCGCTGGTGCAAAAAGGGCAGAAACTGATCCCGAGGGTCACGCGCGTCTTCAATGTCGACCGTCCGATGTACGTTTATCTGCAGGCCTATGACTGGGCGGAAGTGGCGAACACGGCGGGATCGACAGCCGCCTCGGCGATAACGCCCCTGTTTGCGTATGTGAGCTCTTGCCGCGACGAGAAGGCGGCGATGGAGACGCCGCCGATCGCGGTAACATTGCAGCCGGCGACACGCCTAGGGGTCGTGCCGCTCAGCTTTGAAGTTGGACTGGGAAAGAGTGCGCCTGGGCAGTACCAATGCTAGGTTAGCGTGCTCGACCCAGCCGGGCACCGAGCGGCGTTCTGGCAGGGGCGGTAATCCTGGTGCAGTAGGCGTCGCTTGCGGCCGGTCCGACTCTCCATTGTTAAGGTTTCCCAGTGGGGTTAGACCGTTCGCATTTCGGCAGACTTCCTCGATTGATACCGAGAAGTCGGCCAATGTTTACGAATTCAGTCCACTTGGCCCTAAAACGGGCTATCCGGAGAAGTCGATGGTCAACAGAACTGGGGACTCCAATGATGGACGATTGCCCAAATGGTTTATTCGTCCGGGATGGGCCGCATGCGGCAACCTGTCGATGCAGTTTACTACTGGAAAGTCGGCAGGTATCCATTGAAGGGCACGATCCGAACTCTCGACGGTAATGAACTATGATCACCGAAGCGCTCGGGTCAAAAGTGCAATGAGAGCCTGCATGTAAATGCCACTAAGATCCCGGAGCGTGGCGTATTCACTGATCTCGATCAACCGAACCCGGGAGTCCCTGGCGATTGGACCAAGAAGTTCCGCGCATTCCGCAAGCGTCAATCCATCCCGGTGTTGGAAATAGGCGGCGGGCATCTCCTGTTTTGCGAGCACATCGATGTCAAGGTGAATGAGGATGTCGGCAGAGGACGGGATGGATTCCAGGATGCGTCCTGCCAAACGATTCACGCCGGCTCCCCGGATTTCCGCGAGCGAAATCGAAGCAGACTGTTGGCCGCGCGCCTTTGACCCAACGCTCCAACCCACGATCGTGAGTTGGGAATGGTCCAACTGAGGACCAGACCAGAATGGAGATGGACTGGTGAGTAACCAGGTTGCGAAGCTGGCTGCGCTGTTGCAAACCTGCGGCTCAGGTGCCGCATCATCGAAGTCGCCGTCGAAATACAACACATGTACGCTTTTTGATCCAGCGTTTCTGAGGGCCTGCACCGTCCCAACGACGATGCTGCAGTCACATCCGATCAACAGAGGTACGTGCCCTGGCTGTTTCAGACTTGGATGAATTTGCTCGCTGACGCAATCCCATACAATCCGCGGCGCCGGCCAATTTCGTATTGGCGGAATGTTGTGGTGCGGAAGAAAACTTGGAATTGGGATGTCCCCGCAATCCGCGACACAAATTCCGGCTGCTCCCATCTGATCAACGAGTCCGGCTTGCCGGTAGGCGGCAGCATCGTTTTCCGTGCCGGGGTACAGAGATCCCGCACGGAATGGGACACCAAATATGTCGTAGACTCGATCGCCAGGGTGTTGGGGCGATGGGGTTTGTTGCGCCGGGAATACAGAGAACGCTGCACACATTCCGGCGAAGGCCCGTCGGGTGATTTGTACGCTCATGTCGCACGGATCCCAATCATGTTCTGATGTTTCGCCGGATGAAATTCGAGTACAAGGCCATTCTCCCCACGATTTCGGCCAATTTTTGCGTGCCGCTCAGCCTGCAGATTCAGGGGCTCCACTTCGCATTGGAACTATCTGCCTTTCGGCGTGAAAGACTGTGTTTTTGTCCTTGAAGCCCAGCCAATGATGAGCACAGAATTGTTCTGTACTGCCGCAGGCTCAGCGGGCGACGCGAAAGAAATCGAATGAAAGCAGGCTCGAACAGACGGCTGCAACTCGTCGCCGGGACGACTCCTTCCAGAAGCATTTCGGATCATCAGACCAGAGTGGCGGTTCTGGCCTTACCTGGGTCCGCTCTTTCAGATTTGGCCGGACCCTGGGAGACATTCCTGCTCGCAGGGCGGCTCGCCCAGAAGAAGTTGGGGCTCACTCGTCCCTGCTATGAGGTGGCTCTGCTTTCGCTTGAAGGGAGTTCCGTTTCGACTCTCTCCGGATTAGAGATCTCAGGCGCTTGCCCATTCGACGCATATCAAGGTGTACCGGACACCCTCGTCGTCGTGGGCGAGCCTGATTCGATGCAGGAGCGAAAGGACTACTCCGCGCTCTTCGAGTGGCTGCGCCGCGTGACTAGAGAATCCCGACGCGTATGTTCAGTCTGTACTGGCGCATTTTGTCTGGCTCAAGCGGGCCTGCTCGATGGTTGCCGCGTTACGACGCATTGGCAGTACGCGAGGGCTTTGGCGCAGAGACATCCTGCGGTCCAGGTGGATCCGGAACCGCTCTTTCTGCGCGATGGAAAGTTCTACACGTCGGCCGGTTGTACGGCGGCGATGGACCTGTCCCTGGCCCTTGTCGAGGAAGACGTCGGCTTTGAGATTGCAACGGAGATCGCTCGCGACATGATCATGTTCCTGCGCCGACCTGGCCGTCATGCGCAGATCAGCCCCCTGCTGAAACTGCAGATGTCTGAGCGCAAACCCATGCGCGAATTGCAGACCTGGATGCTCGAAAATCTGAATCTCCCGCTGACCGTAGAGGATCTCGCCGAGCAGGTGCATATGAGCCCACGCAACTTCGCACGTTCCTTTGTTGCTGCTGTCGGAACGACGCCCGCTCGATTTCTTGAGACGTTGCGTCTGGAAGTTGCTCGCCGTCGACTCGAGGAAACCGATGCAGGCATGGATCAGATCGCATCCGACTGCGGATTCGGGTCCGCGGAGGTTATGCGCCGTTCGTTCGCTCGTCACCTCGGAGTCCCGCCCAGTGCTTACCGCCGCCAGAGCGATCTCGCATGATGCATCGTGACCAAGCCACGCCCAACGTTGGTGGCTCCCGGTGCGATCGAGTTGAGCGATGATGTGAGGTGCATTCTCTGAAGAATTCATCTGGATCTGCAGATCGGATCGGAAGTGATGTGAGCGCCCCTCGCCAGGCTGTGTCGAAGCGGGCACGGTCTGATCGTTGACTTGCTTTCTGGACTCTGCGGCGATCAATTCATTCTCGATTCGCCGGTTCTCAGAACTCGAAGCGGAGAGCGAGCTGGATCTCGCGCGGGCTGTATCCGGCGGTCATCTGGGTGAGGTGCCCGAAATTCGCACCTCCCAGGATGGCGGCTGGTGACGCAAAGCTCGCCGTGTTGGTGAGGTTGAAAACCTCGGTGCGCAACTGCAGGGTCTTCTCGCTGCCGAGGCCGAAGTTTTTGAACAGCGATCCGTCGAGATGGCGGGTGGGTGGGCCAAAGAGCTGGTTGCTGCGCTCGCTTCCCAGGGTGCCCGGCACCTGCGCTGCGAAGGCATGGATGTTGAAATACTCAGCAACGGCGGGGTGGGCGAGATGGGCCGAGCCGACCTGGTTGGGGCGATCGGCCGCGCTCGCGCCAGGGTTGGTATTGCTGACATCGTTCGCGTTCAGCACGGTGTAGGGCAGACCGGCAGACCACGCGGCGGCGAAGTTCGCCTGCCAGCCGGCCAGGACAAGGCGGCGGACGCCAACAGCATTCCTGCCCAGGGGCACATCGTAAAAGAGAGTGGCCACCGCGCGGTGGCGCACGTCCACATTGCTGTTGCCGTAATCGATTTTCGAAGAGAGAGCGGGGACGGTTCCGAAGCCCTGGCCGCTGTCGTTGTCGAGGCCGTGCGCCCAGGTGTAGTTCAGGTGCGCGGTGAGCCCGCGGCGCAATTCGTGGGCCAAGGCCGCCTGCAATGCGTGATAGGACGAAGACCCCTCTGTATCGCTGTAGTCGATCGCGGTGAGGTTGGGAACAACCGCGTGCCAGGGTCGCAGACTGTCGGGATCGGACGATACGTTGGGGGGCGGAGCGTTGAAATCGGGAAAGTACCGGGTACGATGACGCCCCAGCGCGCCCACATAGAAGACGCGCGCCGTATTTGCGCCGAACTGTTTTTCAATGCCCAGATTGAACTGGTGGAGCTGCAGCATCCGTTCATGAAACGACCGCGTGCCCCATAAATCGCCGGTGGGGTTCTGGGGATCGGGGGCAACCGGTTCCGGCAAACCCGCGGCGAGCGAAGTGTACCCGCCCGGACAGGTGGCCGAAGAGCAAACGCCGAATGTGTACGCGAAGGGCTGGGTTTTGTAGACAAACCCGTCGTGGGGAACGCGAAACACGAGTCCATAACCGCCGCGCAACACGCTGCTGTGGCCGAGGTTCCAGCTGAAGCCGAAGCGAGGGCCGAGGTTCGTGCGATCGGTTTGCACGCCCGCCGTGGCGGAAACTCCGTCACGCCCGGCTATGACGATGTGTCCGGAGGTAAAGTCGAAATTCGCGAGACGATTTTGGGCCTCCGTGGGAGGCGTGAAAAGGTCGTAGCGCAAACCGAGATCGAGCGTGAGTTGCGGTGTGGCTTTCCACGTGTCCTCGAGGAACGCCGACCATTCCCGGACGCGCAGGTGCGGTTCAACCAGATCGACTTCACGGTCGACGCCCACAAACTGGCCCAGCAGCAGGTGAGGCAGATCTTCGACCTTCCATAAGCCGAGGCCGTCGCCGCTGCCGATGTCGAACCACTGACGATGAACCAGCGCAGCGCCGGCGGTGACGGCATGAGCGCCGCGATTGAAGGAGAGCGCGCCGCTCACCTGGATGGTGTGGTCGCCCTGATCCAGAGGACGCCAGTAGCCATCGGTGCCCAGCGGAGAGGCACGGAAGACATCGATGGGCGCGAGGCCGTTGCTGGTAGAGGCGAGGTTAATGCCGGGTTGCCCAAACCCCTGGTTGACGGCGACATGAGGATTGAGGCCGGTGTCCGACTCGTGCCAGAAGACGTAGCCGCCGCGCAGATCGAACGCGAGGTTGGGGCGGACCTCCCGGCTCCAGTCGAACATCGCGTTCACGCCGGTGTCGTGCATATTTCCGGCAAAGCTGGTGAGGGAGCCGCCGGGCTCGATCGTCATGCCGGCTTGCTGGACCGACGGAAACTGGCCAGGGATGTAAACGAGTGTCCGGTTATAGCTGACTCGCCCGAAGATCTGATCACGCCTTGAAAAACGCTGATCGATGCGCGCGTCGAAGATGTGAGAAAAATTCAGTCCACTGGGAGCACTGACAAACTGATCGGGAGATCCGGGAACGTTGGGCAGCGGGTAGAGGCGAAAGTAAGCCAGTCCCGCCGGATCGAGATGGGTGAGAACAGGGCCACCGACGTCGCTGAAATCGCCTGGGTTTGCATGCTCATATGCGGTGGGAACGGTGAGAGCCACAGGCGCGCGTCCCTGCACGAGGCGGAACCCCTCATAGTCAGCGTAGTAGTGAGTCTTGCCGCGGACCAGGGGTCCGCCAAAGCTGCCGCCAAACTGATTCTGTCGAAGCTCAGGCCTGGGATTGCCTGCGCCGAACTGGTAGGGAAAGGCATCCAGAACATCATTGCGAAAATACTCGTAGAGCGATCCGTGCATCGTGTCACTCCCCGATTTTGTGACGACGTTGATGAATCCGCCGCTGGCTTTGCCCATGGAAGCCGGATAGGCGTTGGCAAAGATCTGGACGCTCGCAATGCCCTCCACGGAAGGGTGAACCGCGATTCTGGAGTTGATGCGCTCGTTGTTGTCCATCCCGTCGATCTGACTGTAATTGGCGGACTCCGCCTCGCCGCCGATCGACACCGCCGATGACTCGTGCTGCGCTCCTGGACGACTGCCGCTGGCCGAAGCATTGGTGCTGCCCTCGTTCGCCCCGGCTGAAACCTGAACGAGATTGACGAAGTTGCGCTGATTCTCCGGCAGGTCGCTGACAGATTTACCGGCGAGTGCGGTGCCCATGCGCGACGTCACGCTGTCCTGTGCGGCGGCCATGATCTCGACTTGCTTTCCAGGATCGAGAACAGGGTTGGCATTGGCAACGTCTCCACTGACGAGCGGGAGGCGCGCGACAACGAAGGTTTTGTATCCCGGCGCGCCGACCTCAAGCCTGTACTCGCCGGCGGATACCGCGGTGAACTGGAACGAGCCGTCCGGATTGCTGGCCGCGCTCATCTTCCGGCCGCCGATCAGCGGGCTCAGGGATATGGCCGCACCGGCAATCGGCCTTCCCGACCGGTCACGCACGCGGCCGATCAGAGCGACTGTGGGGACTGACGCCGTGGTGCGGACGGCGCGATTCTCAGTCTGCTCGAGGGCGTGCAAGGTTGGGAATGCCGGTCCCAGGAGAACGGCGAGTGTCGCTGCGAAGCAGGCTTGCCCGACAAACCGGAACATGGAACTCATACGGCCACTCCTTTTTCAGGCTGTCGGCAGCGTGCCGCGAAATCGCGAGAACGGCTATCGATTCCGGATCAACGCCTTCTTGAGGGAGGCGAACAGCGCATCCGATCTGGCCGACGGTTTTGGATTGGGGCTGGAGCAGCGGCAGAAAACCTGCGCGATTCACGGGTTTTCGTAGGCGTGGCTCACAGGGATGAGCGCGAACCAGAGGCCCTCGCAGTGGATGGAAATCGGTTGGCCCCGAGCGACGTACCGTTCACCCGCAGGCCAGGTGCGTTGGCACAAACGGACTCCACGGGCTCGGCAGGCCGTGGGAGAATGGCTTGATCCGGTATGGTTCAGGTTCGCGCGATGCTTCAGACACGGGAAGAAACAGCAATTCGTTACCCGGGATTCGGGAAGCTCCTGCTGGGATGGGCGGTGCTGGCCGGGGTGGCGTGCATTCGCCACGTACTGCTGGACAACGTGCCCCATGCGCACCTGGCACGCGAGTTCGCCGACTGGCTTACCTGCTATCTGCCCTGGGTTCTTCTCACGCCGGCAGTGTTTCGCCTCGAACGCAAATTTCCGCTGAACCTCGCGCAATGGCGCCGGAATGCCGCACTGCTGCTGGCGGCGGGGCTGGTGTTGTCGTATGCAGGCGGGACGATAGCGGACGTTCTGTTTTCTCTGGAGCGTATTGTGCTGGAGCCTTCCGCGGCGGCCGCTCCGTGGTGGAAGATGTCGGGGAGCGAATTCCTGTTCCAGTTCGCTTTATATTGCGTGGCTCTGCTGGCCGCCTGCCTGATCCGGAAACTAATTGAAATGCAGGAGAGCGAACGCCGCGCGGCGCGGCTAACGCTGGAGAAGTCGGAACTCGAGGCGAGCCTGCGGCGATCGGAGCTGGAGATGATTCGCATGCGGCTGAATCCTCATTTCCTGTTCAACAGCCTGCAGAATCTCTCCACTCTGGCGCGACAGAATCCCGACGCCGCGAGCAGGATGCTGGCGCGCCTGGGCGATGTGCTCCGTGCGGCGCTGCGCACGAGCGCACCGGCACAGACGAGGCTGTCCTCGGAGATTGAGCTGACCCAAGCCTATGTGGAGGTGGAACAGATCCGTTTTGACGGCCGGCTGTCCGTTCTTTTTGAAGTGGAGCCCGGCATGGACAACGCACTGGTTCCGGGATTCCTCTTCCAGCCGCTGGTGGAGAACGCGATCACGCATGGTTTGCGCGATGGCCAAACCTCGGGCGCGATCTGGGTACGCGCGGTGCGCCACGGGGAGGATTTGGTGTTGACCGTACGGGATAACGGCTCAGGCCCGCCGGCCGACCGACTGGCCGACCTTGAAATGGGCATCGGCCTGGGGTCGACCTGCGAACGGCTGGAGCGCATGTTCGGCGATCGCCACCGTGTTTCTGTTAACCGGCTTCCGGAAGGGGGAACCGAGGTGCGCATCACGCTGCCGCTGGAATGGGCCGCGGGTCCGGCTCCGAGTCAGGTGCATGAATACGTTTCGAGTCCTCATCGTTGATGACGAGCCGCTGATCCGCGCCGGGATTCGCGACGGTCTCGCGCGAATGGCGGAGATCGAAATTGCGGCCGAGTGCGGATCGGGCGCTGAAGCCCTGCGGCAGCTGTCGTCGCTGTCGATCGATCTGGTGCTGCTGGATGTGCAATTGCAGGATTGCACCGGGCTGGACGTGGTGGAGCGGATCGGTCCGGAACGCATGCCGGCGGTGATTTTCGTGACGGCCTACGATGAGTACGCGGTGAAGGCGTTTGAGCTGAACGCAGTCGATTATCTGCTGAAGCCATTCGACGACGCTCGCCTGCGGCGCAGTGTCGAGCGCGCCTGCCGGCGCATTGCGGAGCATCGCCAGTCCGATCTTGCCGGCCAGTTGCAGGCTCTGCTGCAGGCGCGTCTCCGCAAATGGCCCGAGCGCATCGTTGTCCGCGATGGGGACCGGTTCGATTTCGTCCCCGTGGACTCCATCGACTGGGTGGAATCCGCGAACAACTACGTCCAACTGCATTGCGGCCCAGGCCGGCACCTTCTGAGCGAGAGCCTCACAAACCTCGAAAGCAGGCTGAACCCCGCGCGCTTTGTGCGCATCCATCGTTGTCGCATCGTGAACCTGACACGGCTTGAAGCCATTCATCCGCTTCCCGGGGGAACCTTTGAGCTGGAATTAAGAAATGGAACGCGGTTAACAACGGGAAGACAGTACCGGAATCAAATCCAGGCTCTGCTGCGGTCCTGACCCACTCGGTAGTGGACAACGGATCTGCGTTCGCTACGGCGCAATCCGGTGAAAGGCCTGCAATGTCCGCAGATTCTCCAGCATCACAACGCCCAGCCACTCTTTTTCCGCCACTTTCCAGGCTGCGGGATCGCGGTCTGCCCAGGACCAGGTGAGCCCCCAGCTGCCATCGGATTTCTGTATGGAGATGATGTAGTCCGGATTGGCGCTGATCGCCTGCTTCATTTCCGGATAGAACGGCGATTGCGGGCTGTGGACGAAGGTGAGCGGCTTGACGTTGTAACTGTCCCAGTGTTTCGGATCGAGCACCACAACTGCTGCCAGCACATCTTTGAGTTTGCGGACGGGGGCTGTTCTCTGATCTGGGTGCAAATAAGGCACAAGATGGATGACGGATTCGATATCCGGCATCGGCATGCGTACCGGAGAAGCGGCCAGGGACTGCAAAGACTGCGCCGTGATGCGCTTCAGGAACCCGGGCGGCAGCAACGCCGTATAGCTCTGCAGGTATGCTGCAAGCGCTGCTGTTGGAAACAGTGAACTCTCCACCTGGCACTTCCCTGCGTGCAGCGAAACGATGCAGGTTGTGCCCGATGGCTGCGTTGATATCGTGTGGAGCGGGGGAACACTCTCCGTCGCGGGTCCCGACACCCGGCCCATTCTCTCGCACACATCCCGCCATGGCGTCGTAGTGGGAGTGCGCTTCCAGCCCGGCGCGGCTGCCGCCTGGCTGCGCCAGCCGCTGGATGCTGACGTGCATTCAAATCGATCCTCGGGCAGGCGTCGGTGATCCTGCGTTACTGACTTGTACTCAACTCAAGCAGAAGCGCAATGCGGATTTCGGCGAGTCCTCTTCCAGTGACCCCTTCGTTGAGACAGTTTCGATCACCACACTCGCCCCGCTTACGATCCTGAACCCTCACCTGACGCAGCTCAGAGCTCATACCGATTGTTTAGCTTTCACTGACGCCACGTGTTTGACGCTCGATACCCGTGTGGACTTCGGGAAGCATTGGCCTCTGAGTTCTGCCGTCCGTGCCCTTTAAGCTTTCTGCTGACCAGACGCGAAAAACTGCACGCAGGAGCATATAGTTGCGCCTTAGTCTTGCCGTGGGTTTGAGCTTCGTATTCCTCCGGCGTTTGGTACCCCAAGGCGGAATGCAGTCGTTTTAGGTTGTAATAGCCGTCGATGAACTCCTCGATGTGACTGTGCAAATCCTCGAGGTCGCGGTATTTGTTGGCGTAGATTTCCTCACGCTTGAGCGTCTTGATAAAGCTTTCGCAACTGGCGTTGTCGTACGGATTCGCCGGCCGACTCATGCTCTGAATCATGCCGTGGCGCTTGAGAATCGCGACATATTCCGGCGAAACATACTGGACTCCGCGGTCGGAGTGGTGCACCACACCGGGCAGCGGCTGTCGCAGATCGATCGCGCGCTCAAGCGCTTCGACCGCCAGGCGGGAGGTCAGCGCACGATCCAGCTTCCAGCCCAGCACCTTCCGCGAATAGCCGTCCAAAACAATCGCAAGGTAGACGAATTCGCCCTGCAATCGGATGTACGTGATGTCCGCCACCCACAGCTGATCGACTGAATTCGGCCGCATGCGCCGCGGCAGATTCAGGTAGACTTCCAGCGCATCGTAAGAATCCGCGCAGCTCACAAGTTTCCCCGGCTGCAGGGCGAGAAGATTATCCTCACGCATAATTCGCGCAACGCGCTTGTGGTTCACGTGCATCCCGCGGTGCTTCAGTTCCGCCGTGACCCGCCGGTAGCCATATCGACGGCGGTGCTCGAGCGCCACCCGCTGAATGGCCGACCGCACTTCGGTATCCTCTTCACGGGGTACGCTGGCTTTCAGGAACCGGTAGAACCCCGCCCGGCTCACTCTCGCCAGGAGGCACATTCGCTCGACGCCAAGGCTGCCTTGCATCGGCATCACTTCCCGGATCAGGTCGTAGATGCCGTCCCGCCAGAGCATGTGCTGCTCTGGCGTCGAGCCTCGACTTTTTGCAAGGCGCCTTTGAAAAAATCCACCTCCAGCGTCTTCTCCGCAAGCACGCGCTGCAACTCACGCACCTGCTTGCGGAGTTCACGAACCGGGGATGTAACCCTGGCGCTCGTCCCACTGCCGTCCTCAAGCTGCCGCTGCCACTCATACAAATTGCTCCGGTCGATACCCAGCTCTTTCGCCAGAGCAGACACGCTTGGACAATCCTTCATCCGCTCCACGGCCATGTGCCGGAACGATAAAGGGTATTTGCCGACTCTTCTCTGCGCCAGTTGCAGTTCCCTCCCCCGCAAAGTGTTGGAAGGAATAGTGCCTCACTATGGGGTCAGTCCACGGGCAATTTTGAAGGTCATCGGGGAGTGTACGGGAGGCGTAAGTCGCTGAAAAAGATTGGCTCCTCAGGTAGGACTCGAACCTACAACCCTTCGGTTAACAGCCGAGAACGTGGCCTTTTACGAGCTGCTACCGATTGAGATAAGTCAATACAGATTACCAGTTCAGAGCTATTTTCTCTCCCCTCCATGAACGCTGGAATGCGACCAAATACTGAGGTGGCTACGGCACACAATCCACCACACGCCAATAAGGTTTGGTCGAGATTTCGCGCCTGCTTTTCACCATGTGAGCTTAGCTTACGACAAC
>DASZYN010000547.1:0-2856 GCA_035545435.1 Acidobacteriaceae bacterium
AGAACTTCAGCGCAGACGTTCAGGCGCTGCGTCGAACGTCATACCGTCGCCCTTCAGGTCTGAAGATTCCCTCGGTGGCGTGCGGCCTCCACCGCCTGCTGGATCGCATCCGCCACGCCGGCCGGATCCTCAATCTCCATATTGTGGCCGCAGTGGAGAAAGACCTGCTTGCTCTTCTTCGAAAGACGCGCCAGCATCGCCTGCCCATCTTTGCGTTCCTGTTCCATTTGTGCCGCCGGCACGTCGAGATCGCTCGTGTAACCGCCCTCGCTTCGGCTGAGAACGATCGTCGGAATCGATCGCAGCGCATGCGGCTCCGGATGAGCGAGCAGCCGCGCAAAATCGACCTCCGACCATTGACGCTGGCTCGCTTCGGTCGGTTCCAGATTCGGCAGATTCTGCGCCCACTGCTGCAAACGCTGCTCGGCCTCCGGCAGTTTCTGGTACAGCGGATCGAGAGGTTCGGCCGGATGAGGCGGCTCCGCCATCGCTCGCAGAGCATCCTTGTCGCTCGCGGTCCAGCGCTCATGCGGCTTGGGTACGGCGCGCTCCTGCCCGCTTCCGCCCAGCCGCACCGTCTGCTTCTCGCCGATTTGCACCCGCATGCCCTCCCACGCTGCATCGACGAACACCATGCCCGCCACCTCCGCGGGCCATGTCGTCGCGAAGTTCCTCATCACCGGTCCGCCATATGAATGGCCGACAAGAACAAACGGGCCGCGCTCGCCGAGAACCCGCAGTGCCTCGCGCAATTCCAGATTGATCTGAGCAAAGGTTCGCGGCATCGGCCCCGCATCGCTCCACGCATATCCCGCGCGGTCGTAGGTGCAGATGCGCGTGAAGCGCGCGACGCGCTGCTGCACCAGAATCCAGTCGAACGAGAAGTCGCCGAGTCCGTTCTCCACCACCACCACGGGGCGGCCCTGGCCGGTGCAGTTCACATGCAGACGATGCCCACCCAGCTCCACCAGCTTGCCCGGCGGCAGGGGAGCGTCCTCTGGCGCAGCAGGTGATTGAAACAGGCAAAAAGCGGCGAGAACGAGAATCGTAGGGTGGATTGCGGATCGCAAAGCGGTCAGATGCATCTTCATCTCCGGGTCACTGGCTTTGCGCAGAATACGGACTCGCGCCGCTGCCTGCTCCTCCAATGACGCAAAGTGGCCTCGCCACGGGAGGAAGCGCATCGGCCGGGGGATGAAGCGTCCGGGGATCACGAGGCATTCCCAACAATCCGTGGGCGCCGCGAGATGCGTACTCCTCTGTGATGACGCAACGGGAGGCGAGTGGCGTAACGTCAAAGATGTCTCCTGTTCTCCGGCTGGTGCGTCAAATAAGGAGAGGGGTAGAGTAGGAAACATGCTCATACGCACGAAAGGCGAGATTCCCTCGTCGGAGATAACGCCAAAGTCGGCCTTCATGAACCGCCGCAAATTCATGGCAGCGGCAGCGGCCACCGGCATCGCTGCTGTCGCCGGCGAAACCGCGTCCCGCATCCTTCGCCCTTCAACTGCCGAAGCAGCCGATGAAAAGCTGACCACGGTGAAGAGCCAGTACTCCACCACCGGGGTCACGCTCACGTCCTTCGAGAACATCACGCACTACAACAACTTCTATGAGTTCGGCGTGAACAAGGACGACCCCGCGAAAAACGCATGGCGGCTCAAGACGCGCCCCTGGACCATCCAGGTCGAAGGCCTGGTCAAACAGAAAAAGACCTTCGACATCGACACGCTGCTGAAGATGAAGCCCCTCGAGGATCGCGTCTACCGGTTCCGCTGCGTCGAGGCGTGGAGCATGGTCATCCCCTGGGTCGGCTATTCGCTGTCGGAATTCATCAACGCCTGCCAGCCCCTGCCTTCGGCAAAATACGTCCAGTTCATTTCGCTCGACGACATGAAGCAGGAGCTGCTCCCCTGGAACGCCGGCATCAGCTGGCCCTACTCCGAGGGCCTGCGCATGGATGAAGCCATGCATCCGCTCACGCTGCTCACCTTCGGCCTCTATGGTCAGGTCCTGCCAAATCAGGACGGTGCGCCCGTCCGCGTCGTTGTCCCCTGGAAGTACGGCTTCAAATCCGCGAAGTCGATCGTGAAGATTAAATTCGTCAAGAATCAGCCCTCCACCACGTGGAACGAGATGGCGTCCAACGAATACGGCTTCTACTCCAACGTGAATCCCAACCACGATCATCCGCGCTGGAGTCAGAAGACCGAGCGCGTCATCGGAGCCCCGATTTTTAAGCAGCGTCAGCCCACGCTGATGTTCAACGGCTATCAGGACCAGGTGGCGAGCCTGTACAACGGGATGGACCTGAACAAGGACTACTGAACGCCGCACCCACAGCAGGGAGCAAAGACAGAACCCCGGAATGAACAAGCGCGGAATCGTAGTCCTGAAGCTCCTGGCGCACGCAGCCTGCCTTGCGCCCATTGCCTGGCTTTTCTGGCATCTCTATTTGTCGGTTACCTCCGACCCCGGCGCGCTTGGCCCGGATCCCACCCACACCGTGACCTTTTTCACCGGACGTGGAACGCTGCGCCTGCTCGTCATCACGCTCGCCGTCACACCCGTACGCCGGCTGATTCCAAAGCTCGCCTGGCTGGGACGATTCCGCCGCGTGCTCGGCCTCTACGCCTTCTTCTATGGCTGCCTGCACCTGCTCACGTATGTGTGGCTCTATGCGGGCTGGAGCTGGGCCGCGATCGTCGACGACATCAGCCAGCGCCGCTTCATCACCGCCGGCGTCGCCGCGTGGCTCATGATGCTGCCGCTCGCGCTCACCTCAACCACGTGGTCCATCCGCAAGCTTGGCGGCAAAAACTGGAACCGGCTCCACTGGCTCACCTACGCAGCCGC
>DASZYN010000548.1:0-2514 GCA_035545435.1 Acidobacteriaceae bacterium
TTGTCCACTGTCACCGTCCACGTCGACTCCGCATCTCTCAAATCCACCCACGGTGCCGCGACCGCCAGATCCTCCTCGTCGATCGGGTGCCCCTCCCGCGTCGTGTGCAGCCGCAGCAGCGTTCCCGACGACTCCACCGGCCGAGGCGGCTCCTCCTCTGTGTTCAGCTTGCCAGTCGGCGCCGGTTTCGCCCGCACCGTGACGTTGCGGCTAAAGTTCACCGGCTCCGCGCCCACCACAAACTCCACCCGCGTCACCGGCACGTGCGCCGGCACGTGGAATGTGAAGATCGAATTCCTGTCCTTCTGCGACCCCTGATTCGTATCCGCCACGGTGACGTATTGCCGTTTCGCCGGAACCCGCTCTACCGACAGGCCGCGAACGTCCCCCGGCTTCAATGGCCCATCGATCCTGAAATACAGGTACTTCAGATTCGACTCCGGCAGATGCAGCACCGTGCTCCTTCCCAGCTTCTGCGCCGTTAAATCGAAAATTGTGAACAGCCCCAGCTCCGTGCCTTCGCGCCCGGTCTCATCCTGCGCTCCTGTAACAGCCACGGTTGCAATAAAGTCCTTCGCCGTGATGTCGAGATCGACGTCGCTGTACCTTCCCGCCGGCATCTCCGTCTCGAAGGTCGTATGCGCGCCCTTGTGCCCCAGATTCAGCGGCGCAATCTCCCCTCGCTGCTGCTCCACCGGCGCCGAATCGCGAATCGCATACGGCGTCTCCTTGCCGTCGCGAAACAGCCGCACATCCCCGAGCCCCGGCTCCGCGTGCGCATAGGTCCCCGCATCCAGCGCCACACATGTCTGACCCGCCTTCGCAACCCCCGTGATGGGTCGTTCATACCGGAAATACCTCATCTCCGGCGTTGCCACTGCCAATAGCAACAAGACCATTCGCCCACGCCAACCCATCAGCACCAGACCCTCAATTCGCTTTTCGCAGATTCAGCCAGTCTTTCTGATATGCGAAGCTCACCGCCAGCAACAACGCCCCCAGTCCCAGGAAACTCAAAATCCGATAACCCTGGCTCAGCGTGCTCACGTCCACGATGAACACCTTGCCGATCGCCACCGCCAGCAGCACCAGCGCCTGCCACCGCAAAAAAGCTACCCGCCGAATGAATCCTAGCGCCAGCAGCGCTGCGCCAAACAGCATGAAAAACGCCGAGTAGGTGAATTGCGCATACATCCGGTAGTCGTGCATCAGCGTCCAGTCGCCGCGCCACTGCATGTACCACCAGTAGGCGTGAATCTCCCAGCCCACAGCAAGCAGGATCAGCGCATTCACCGCCAGTCCCGCCCCTGCCGCAATGCTCTTCCACCCAATCGCGGGCTCCGGCCCCGTCTCACCTGCTGCCTGCATCGCAAGCCATGTCACAAATCCGCACACCACAATCCCAAACAAATATGTCCCGAAGCGCTCGTTGAACACCGGCGTTAACGACGCCGTCGGATTCGCCGCCACCAGCGCCCCCAGCCCCAGCACCAGGCACAGCAGCGCCAGCGCCGTCAGCAATGTCGACGCGGTGCGTCGCGCCAGCCACACCAGCGCCGCGCCTTCGGCCAGCCAGCCGATCGTCATCCACCGCCCCTGCGTTTTCAGCGGAATCGCGATCGTCAGGAACACCACCGCAATCGTAAGATGCAGTGCCGATGTTGCCGCGGCACTCCCATGAATCGCCCCGCGCGCCGGCAAGCGCAACAGCAACAAGTAGAACGCCGCGAACGCCACCGCCACCCACGGCGCCGCCTTGCTGTGGGCATCCTCGAGCATCACGTAATAGCCCAGGAAGCCGAGTCCCGCATTGATCAGCGGCACCGCCACGAGTGCCAGGTTGTCCCATGTTGCATGTGCGCCGCCATCTTCCACGCGCAGTCGTACCAGCCGCGGCGCCCACGCAAAAATCAGAAAGAATACAGCCAGGAAGAAGGCCGTCGTCCCAAACTCGTCCGTCCGGTAATACTCAAACGACCAGCTCAGGAAGAAGAACACCGTCCCCAGAAACGCGGCGCACAGCAGGCGTGACCACGGCTTCAGAGCCACCAGCGCCAGCACCACCAGGTCCAGCAACAGCAAGTAAGTGAAAAGAGCGACCTCGTGGTTCACGCCCGTCGACAGCAACAAGGGTGTCGAGAGGCCGCCCACAATCGCATACAGCGCCAGCAGCTCCGCATCCTGCACCCACGACAGGAATCCGTTGAACGCGGTCACCACGATCATCGCTGCAAACGCCACGCCCGACCCCATCAGGTGATAGAGCGAAAACGCCGCCCACAGCGATAAGTAAAGAACGCCGCTGCCGATCGCCTTCAGTGAATACGAGAATGCCGCATACCCGCGCGTCCTGAACCGCTCCGACCATGCGATCAGCCCCGCGCCCGCCACCAGCCCGATCAGCACTCGCCCCGCTGGCCCGATCCAGTGGTTATCGATCGCCAGCTTCAGGAACCACGCCGCCGCAATCAGCACCGCCAAAATTCCGATGCGGTTGAACCACTGCGACCCGAT
>DASZYN010000549.1:0-3497 GCA_035545435.1 Acidobacteriaceae bacterium
GACCTCATCGTTGGGGAGCCGTTTCCTGCCCCGCTTCGGGATCAGCTCGCCCTGAGCCTCCCCCTGAACTTCCCTGATGGTCGCGCCCGCGCTGCCCATAGGGGGAGTCTATCGCCCTCGCGCGCGAGCGTGCTCGTGGAAAACGCGTCCCGCTCAAACAGTTCGCGAATCCCAGCTGGCACCTTTCCAGCGCCGCCATGGAACGATGCCCAACTCAGGTTGCGGCGCGTCGGAAAGCATTGCCAGGAACTCCAGCATATTGCCATCGGGATCGCGAAAGTACAGCGACGCCGCCGGCATCCATGCAAGCACGACGGGTTCATCGGTCGGTCGTCCATCGAAATCCAGAGGAGTAACTCCAGCCGCGCGCAGCTGCGCAGGCGCCTGCAACAAATTCTCCAACACAACATGGAAGGCCACATGAAGGCTCATTCGCTGCGGAGCCGTGCCCACCTCCCACAGCCCGAGCATCGAGTGGCCGCGCCCGCCAATCCAGTAAAACGCGACCCGCCGCTCCTCGAAGACCGTTGCCAGCTCCAGCCCCAGCGTCTTGCCGTAGAACGACATCGCACGGTCGAGGTTCGCTACCGTCAAGTGGCTTTCGAACAGACTCCGAAGTTGAATCATGACTGACTCTCCGTCGTTGGATTCGCATGCTTGCCAATCGACTCCCGAATTGCCACGACAAGCACTTCTGGCGACGCTGAATCCGGGTCAGCCGCGCCCACATCGGATAGGTGTGGCCACCTCGACCATCACCCGCACTCCCCTGCTGAAAGCGGTCTTTGGCGATCGCAACGTCAACCGGGTCGACGTTCGCGAGATTCGCTTCGCCCCAGGCCAGCGAACGACGCGCCATCTCCATCCGTGCACCGTCGTCGGCTACATCGCCGAGGGCAACGCGATCCTCGAGATCGAAGGCCAGCCCGCGCAGAACCTTCCCACGGGTTCGGCGTTCCATGAGCCTGCCGGAACCGTGATTACGGACTTCCGCAACGCCTCGGACGCCGAACCCCTGACCTTCATCGCCTTTTATCTGCTGGATGACGACCAGGATTTGATTACGATGCTCTAGACGACTACGGTTCCTGGGTTCCTCCCTGGGTTCCTCCCAGGCTTCCTTTGCATCCATATACTGGAGCCCCGCCATGCCCGTTCTGCGCACCTGTACCCATTGCAACAAGACGAACCGCATCCCCGCCCGTCATCTCGCCGACACCGGCCGTTGCGGCAACTGCAAAAATCCGCTTCCTGCTGTGGCTGAGCCTCTTGCTGTGGGCCCCGCCGAGTTCGACGAGATCGTCCGTGAAGCCCGCGTCCCTGTGCTGGTCGATTTCTGGGCCGCCTGGTGCGGACCCTGCCGCATGGCCGCTCCGCACGTCGCCGAAACCGCGCGCGATCTCGCCGGCCGCGCCATCGTCCTCAAAGTCGACACGGAGCAGCATCCGCAGCTTGCCGCCCGCTACCACGTCCAGGGCATCCCCAACTTCGCGGTCTTCAGCGGCGGCAACCTCGCCTTCCAGCAGGCCGGCCTCGTTGACGCCAACACGATGAAGTCCTGGCTCAGCCGCGCCGCTGCGCAAGCGGTCTGACACACGAACGCCCCGGCTCTGCACCGGGGCGCCTGGGTCTTCTGAACGCCGAACGCCAGCTTTTTCAGAACGCTGAACGCTGGCTTATGCCCGTTCCACTTCCTTCAGCCTGGCAGCCTTGCCGCGCAGTGCCCGCAGGTAGAACAGCCGCGCCCGCCGTACCTTCGACGACCGGACTCGCTCGACCTTGTCGATCACCTTGCTGTTGAAGGGGAAAATCCTCTCCACGCCCTGGCCAAAGCTCATCTTGCGGACGGTAAAGCTGCCCTGCGGCCCGTTCTTGCGCGCGATCACCACGCCTTCAAAGGCCTGAAGCCGCTCCTTATCGCCTTCCTTGATCCGGACCTGCACGCGCACGGTATCCCCCGGCGCAAAGGGCGGCAGATCGGTGCGGGTCAGCTTCTCGGCAAGGCGCTGCATCACTGGATGAATCGACATGACTAAACTCGTTTCTGAAGAGGAATATGCGAATCCCCAGTTTAACAAAGATTTCGCATTTGCCGCGCCGCCCCGTGGCCGGTCCAGGCTCGCCCTGCGCTAACCGGTTCATCGCTGACCTCCTTACCTGCCGGCCGGCTCCTGGCTGGGGCGCTGTTGTGTATCCTGTCTAACATTGCCGCCGGGACCCCAGGTTCCCCACCCGTCCGGTGCGCAGTCCGCAGCTTGAGGCCGCAATTTGACCCGACCCCCACGTCCAGGCACGTCTCGCTCATCCCGTCTCCTGGTTCGAATCTGTGGTTATATTGCCGCGGTCGTGCTGCCCTGGGTGGCCGTCCTGTTCAGCATCCGGACTCCGGCGCTGCACGGAACTCCGGTCGCGCTCAACTTCATCTTCATCGCCGGCATCACGGTTTTCTCCGAGCTCGGCCCGGGCCTGCTGGCCGTCCTCCTCACGACGATCTTCTTCAACCATCTTGCCCTGGCTCGGGATCACTTTTTCTCCCTGACTCCCCAGTCTCTCCTCTACTCCACCGTCATCCTCACCATCGGCGCGCTCATCGCTTTCCTCTGCGACCGGCAGCGCTTCACCAGCGGCGAGCTCCGCGCCGCCCTCGCTTCTCTGCAGATTCGCACCAATGCACTCGCCGAAGCGCAGCAGGCCAGCCGTTTCGCCGCCTGGATGCACAATGCCGAGACCGGACGCATCGAGTGGGCCGACGGCGGCGCTGAGATCTTCGGCCGCCCCTACTCCGAGACGCCTGTCTCCGATGACTGGACCAACCTCATCATCGATGAGGATCGGGCCCGCGTGCTCCAGACGGTCTACGCGGCGACTTCCGTGGGCCAGGGCTTTCGCGCGGAATTTCGTGTCCGCTGGCCCAACGGGGAACTCCACTGGCTCGAGACGCGGGGCACGCCCTCAGCGGCCAACCCAAAGATCTGGCACGGCGTCACCATCGACATCACCGATCGCAAAAACGCCGAGTCGGCCCTTGTCCGCTCCGAGAAGCTCGCCGCCATCGGGCGGCTCTCCGCGACCATCGCTCACGAGGTCAACAACCCGCTCGAAGCCATCACCAACCTTATTTATCTGGCGAAGATCGATCCGAACCTTTCGCCGCAAACCAGCGCATACCTCCAGCGCGCCGATCAGGAGCTCGCCCGTCTGGGCGCTATCGCGCGCCGCACCCTCACCTTCGTGCGCGCCCGCTCCGCCCCCGGCCCCGTCAGCGTCTTCGAGACCATCGATTCGGTCGCCGGCATGTTCCAGCCTCGTTGCGCCGCCCGCAGCGCCGAAATTCTTGTCGTCCCTTTTTCGGACTTCAGTGTTTCCATTTCCGGCGACGACCTCCGCCAGATTCTCACCAACATCGTCTCCAACGCCTGCGACGCTCTGCCCGAATCCGGCGGCATGATCCGCATCGACGCGGCCTGTGCCGACGGCAAAGCCACCATCACCGTCGC
>DASZYN010000550.1:0-3357 GCA_035545435.1 Acidobacteriaceae bacterium
GGCGCTGCTCTACTACTACTTTCGCGATAAAGAAGGCCTTTACGCGGCGGCTCTGGAAGAAGTCGCGGGCAAAGTTGCCGGCGACGCGCTTGCCGTACTGGATTTGAATTGCAGTGCAGGGGAGAAGGTTCTGCGCACCGCTCTGCAGCACTTCGATCGCATCCTCTCGCAGAACCGCTTTCAGGCCCTGATGCAGCAGGAAATGATCCGCTTCCGGACCGGTCAGTCCAACGCGATGCAAATCCTCGCGGACAAGGCATTTGCACCGACGTGGGACCGGACCCTGCAAACCGTGAAGGAAGGGATCAGTTCCGGGGAGCTCTGTGACGTTGATCCTATGCAGATGCTGTATGGAGCGATTGGCGCGAACGTTTTCTATTTCCTGAGCGCACCGATGGTTCATCTGGTCAGCGCCAAGGATCCCCTGGACCCGGCTGCAGTGGCGGCCCGACGCACCGCGGCAATCGAATATCTGAGCCAAACCATCTTTACGGATCGCAAACGGGGCGCACGCCTCGCCAAAGCCGTGCTGGCGGCAGTTCCAATGCCGCAGCCTGCCAATGCGGAGAGAAAGAGCGCATGAAACCACGCAATCGGATTTTCATCATCATGGCGGTGCTGCTCGTCATCGCGCTGGCCTGGTATTTCTTCTCGGTGAATCACACCAGCGACCTGCAGCTGATCGGCACGGTTGACGCCAACGAAGTCATCGTCAGCTCCCGCATTCAGGGGCGCATTGCAAAACTGGCCGTGGACGAGGGTCAAAAGGTCACGGCTGGTCAGCTCGTAGCCACCATTGAGGCCGATGATCTTGCTGCATTGCGTAACGCCGCGGAAGCGACCGTTGCTGGTCAGCGCTACAAACTGGCCGGTTCGCGCGATACGGAACAGCAGACGCAGGGCAATACCTCCGCTCAGGTGACGGCCGCCGAAGCCCAGTTGCGGGTTGCGAAAGCGGCACAGGCGCAGGCCCAGGCGCAGTACGAACACCAGGAAGCCGATACGAAGCGCGCGGTGGCCCTGGCGCAGGCTGGAGTGGCCAGCGAGCAAACGCGCGACGAGATGGTGACCAGCCTGAACGCGGCGAAGGCGGCGGTGGATTCGGCGCGGGAAAACGTAGCGGCAGCAGAAGCCACTCTGAAGACGGCCCAGGCCAATGTGCTGGAGAGCCAGGCAGCAGCGAAGACGGTGGCAGCCAACCGCGCCGATGTGCGAAATGCCCAGCAACTTCTGGATCAGGCGGATGTGCAACTGGGCTACGCTCGGGTGATCTCTCCGGTGACCGGAATCGTGAACGTGCGCGCAGCGCGGGAGGGCGAGGTTGTGTCTCCGGCCACGCCGATCGTGACGGTCGTGGATTTGTCGCAAACGTGGGTGTACGCTCCGTTGCCGGAGACGGAAGCGGATGCGGTGCAATTGGGCGACAAGCTGCGCGTGGTGATGCCGAGCGGCGCTACGGTCGAAGGTAAGGTGATCGCGAAATCCGCAGAGGCAGACTTCGCGACGCAGCGGGACGTGAGCCGCCGGAAGCGCGACATCAAAACGATCCAGCTCAAGCTGCTGGTCGACAATCCGGGCATGCGATTCGTGCCCGGCATGATCGCGGACGTCTATGTTCCCAAAGACAAGCTGGTGAAGGAATGACCGGCTCGGCGAAAAAGTTGCACGCTGGTGTTCCGCCGGCGTCACCACCGCCCGCGATTGCCGTGGAGAACATCGTCAAGCGATACGGAACATTCGAGGCAGTCAGCGGGATCAGCTTCGAAGTGGCCGATGGTGAAATCTTCGGACTTCTGGGACCCAACGGAGCCGGCAAATCGACGCTGATCCGCATGATGACGACGCTGATCCCGGTCACGGCGGGACGCGCTCTGATTTCCGGCCACGATGTGGTCCACGAACCGAACGCGGTGCGGCGGCTGATCGGAGTGATTCCGCAGGCCCTGACCAGCGACATCGACCTCACGGTTGAAGAGAACCTGTCGATCTATGCCAAGCTCTACGGCGTTCCCCATGCGGAGCGCGAGCGCAATATCGCTGAACTGCTGGAGGCCGTCGATCTGACGAAATGGCGGGAGGCGCAGACGAAGACCCTTTCCGGGGGCATGCGACGCCGTCTGGAGATCGCGCGGGGCCTGGTCCACAGCCCGAAGATCTTTTTTCTGGATGAGCCCACGACGGGGCTTGATCCTGTCTCGCGGGTTGCTGTCTGGGAGATGCTCGACCGGCTGCGCACAAGGATGAAGCTGACCATCCTGATCACGACGCACTACATGGACGAGGCCGACAATCTCTGCGATCGCATCGCGATCATCGATCACGGCAAGCTCGTGGCTCTGAACACGCCGCTGCAGCTGAAGTCGAGCGTGCCGGGTTCCAGCGTGATCGAGGTCCAGTTTGGCAGGAACCAGGTGGACCGTAAACCGTCACTGGAAAAACTGGGCGCCGTGACGGGAGTGGAATCCCGGGGCTCGGGCGAGTATCGCCTGATGACGTCGAACGGCTCTCTGACGACAACGCAACTGGTGGAGATGGCGACGGCTACCAACGATCCCATTCAGGGACTCAGCGTTCAGAACACCACCCTGGATGATGTCTTTGTCTACTACACGGGACGGCAACTGCGCGACGAGCAGGTGAAAGCGGTCAGCTTCGTCATGCCGCCGCGCCCGGGGATGCAGCCATGAACCGCATGTGGGCAATTGTCGAACGGGAGATGCGGAAGTTCTTTCGCTCTCCAACGCTGATGCTGATGTCGATGACTTTACCGCTGGTCCAGTTGATCATTCTGGGCAATGCCTTCGGCGGTAAAGTAACGAACGCCCGCATGGGCGTGGTGGACTACGACCATGGCGAAGAAGCTCTGAAGGTTCACGAAGCTTTCCAGTCGGTCGCAGCGAATATCCGTACCTTTGAGACAATCGCCTACCAGGACGAGCAGACCGCCCGGGATGACGTGCGCACCGGCCGTATCGATGCCGCGGTGATCATTCCCGCGCAATATTCACGCCGCGTGCTGGCCGGGGATTCACCTCATATCGGGCTGGTGGTCGATAACTCCGACCAATTTGTCAGCGGGAGTCTTGAGTCCGAGATGCAATCGCTGGTGGACGCACTGAACGCGCCGCTGATCCAGCCGAAGGTTGTGCAGGCGATTAGCCTGAACGTTGTGGAGCTGTATCCCTATATCGAATACATGAAGTTTCTTCTGGCCGGCTCGGTCGCCCTCGCCATGTATATCTCAGTGATGATCGGCGGGGGAATGTTGTATATCGATGATAAGGCGCGGGGGGTTCACGAAGGTTATCTGGTCACGCCGATCACGAAACTTGAACTGGTGCTCGGCCTCAACATCGC
>DASZYN010000551.1:0-9868 GCA_035545435.1 Acidobacteriaceae bacterium
GCGCAGCTCCAGGCGGCACGCGCAGGTTTCGATCTTGCTGCCGCCGCCGGGAAGGGAAATGACCCGCGCACCGCTTCCGCCACATCTGGGACAAGTACCGCTCATGGACGATTCAGTATCGCAGGTTGGCCAGGGTGGAAATGCCGTCCGCATTGTGGACGACAGGGCGGGCAGGATTTTATTCACCGGCGCTCCGGATGGTAGCGTGAGCGTGTGGAGAGTGATTCCGAGCAGATCGTTGGGCTCTACCAGAGGCATGCGGCGGCCTGGGATGAGCTGCGCAGCCCGGGCAGTCTCTTCGAAAAACCATGGCTCGACAAGTTTCTCGCCGTGGTTCCGGCCGGTGGTTCGGCCCTCGATCTGGGCTGTGGCGGTGGCCTGCCCATCTCCGGCTACCTGATCGGCCAGGGACGCGCCGTCACTGGGGTCGACTCCTCCCCTCCATTGATCGACCTGTGCCGCCAGCGCTTTCCGCAGCAGGAATGGATCGTCGCCGACATGCGGACCGTTGATCTGGCCCGCCGGTTCGACGCTCTCATCGCATGGGACAGCTTCTTCCATCTTTGCCCCAAAGATCAGCGGCGCATGTTCGTGGTTTTCTCCCGCCATGCGAAGCCAGGAGCGGCCCTCATGTTTACCAGCGGCTCGCATCTCGGGGAAGCGATCGGCGAATTCCAGGGCGAGCCCCTCTATCACGGCAGCCTCGATCCTGAGGAATACGAAAACCTGCTGGAGCAGTTTGGTTTTGAATTGGTCGAGCATGTCGCCGACGACCCCGGCTGCGGCCATCACACCATCTGGCTCAGCCGCCGCCGGGGCCTGCAAACGGACTCACGAAGGTCATCTTCCGGCGTGCAGCACGCCGATATATGATGGGGAATCGGATGGACTGATTTCCGCATCCGGCCCACCCACGGTCTTCTCAGCATTACGTTTAGCGAACTTAAGAAAAACAGCGAACGTGTGTGCGGCCGCGCCGGGAATCAGAAAGGAAAGCAGGCGAACCGGTGACCCAGGCGAAGTCGGCAGTGGTAGTTGGCGCCCAGTGGGGTGATGAGGGTAAAGGCAAGATCGTCGATGTGCTGAGCGAGCGCTTCACCGTGGTGGCGCGCTACGCCGGCGGCCACAATGCAGGCCACACCGTCATCATCGACGGTAAGAAGTTCATCCTGCAACTTGTGCCCTGCGGCGTGCTGCGGCCTGGATGCCGCGGCGTGATCGGCAATGGCGTTGTCCTCGATCCCATGGCCTTCCTGAAGGAAACAGGACGCCTGCGGGAACTCGGCATCGACGTCGACAGCCGCCTCTTCGTCTCCAACCGCGCCCAGGTCATCCTGCCGTACCACCGCATGATCGAGCTGGCGGCAGAAAGCGCACCGGGACGGCAGAAAATCGGCACGACCAGCCGCGGCATTGGGCCGGCTTATGAGGACAAGATGGCGCGCAACGGGCTGCGCGTCGTTGACCTGCTCAACACCAGCCTGCTCAAGACGCACATCGAGAACGCCTGCGGCGAAAAGAACGCCATCGCGCATGCCCTCTTCGGCACGGAGCCTCTCGATCCTGCGCAGATGTATGACGAGTACACTGCCGCGGCCGAGAAAATCCGTCCCTTTGTCACCGATACCTCCCTGCTCCTGAACGACGCGCTCAAGGAAGGTCACAGCCTCATGTTCGAGGGGGCGCAGGGCACCATGCTGGATATCGACCACGGCACTTACCCCTTCGTGACGTCGTCTTCTTCGGCGGCGGGGGGCGCGTCGACAGGAACCGGCGTCGGGCCGACGCAGATCGGCACCGTCATTGGCGTCACCAAGGCTTACGTCACGCGGGTTGGGGAAGGACCGTTTCCCACCGAGATTCACGACGAATCCGGCGAAATGCTGCGCGCCCGGGGTCAGGAATACGGCGCGGTCACGGGGAGGCCGCGCCGCTGCGGCTGGCTCGACCTGCCGCTGCTGCGCTATTCGAACCAGATCAACGGCACCGAATGGCTGGTCATCACCAAGCTCGACGTGCTCGATGAAATGGACTGGATTCCTGTTTGTACGGCGTACGAGGTGGATGGCAAGCCCTGCGACACCATGCCGGCCGATATCCGCGGCATCGAGTCCATCCGCCCCGTGTACACTCGGCTGAAAGGCTGGAAGACTTCCACCGAAGGCGTTCGCAGTTTCGACGATCTTCCCAGGGTTGCGCAGGAGTACCTGCGCTTCATGGAAAAAGAGACGGGGGCAAAGATCGGCATCGTCTCGACCGGGCCGGATCGGGATCAGACACTGGAAATGCCGGAATTCCGCGAGGCGATGCGGCGGATTACGGGGAAATAGGCTCGACGCATCCGGAATGCCTGACCGGAAAAAGGTTCAATGATCAGCTTTACCGTACGCATGAAATTCCGCTCCGACGACCGGGCCCGTGTGGCCGAGATCCTGACCGCGCTGGCGCAGGCTTCTCGCCGCGAGCCGGGGTGTGTCGCATACATACCGCACACCGTCGACGGGGATGCCGATACGGTGGTCATCTACGAGCAATACCGGGACCAGCAGGGGGTGGACGCCCACCGGGCATCAGCCCACTTTCGCGACTATGCAGTGGGCGGCCTGTATCAGCTGATGCTGGACCGCCAGGTCGAAAACCTGACATCGATCGCCTGAAGCCGATGCAGTCATCCGCCCTTTTCCAGCGTCTGAACCAGTTAGGGGGCGAGCCGGACGGTGTCGGCGGGTTCGCTCCCCGCTGCATATGACCTTCCGGCGGAGCATCGACGCAGTTCGGCGCATCTTCTTTGACGCCCCGCGGCGGCCCGGGCTAACATCCGGTACGACCATGCGCCGCCGCCCGGCCTCCAGCCTGTGCACCAGTGCTCTCCCGCAAGCCGTCGCGGCACTGATCGTGCTGGCGTCGTGCTATCCGGCCTGGGCGCTGCCTCACCGCGACAAGGGCGAGATCCATAAGGTGATCGAATCTCTTGAGGAACAGTGGCGCCAGGCCACCGTGAATAACAACATCGGCGAAATGAACCGGCTGCTGGCCGACGACTATGTCGGCATTACGTCCAACGGAACGGTCGAAAACAAGCAGCAAGCCCTGGCCCAGCGGAGCGCCGGGACTATCCGCATCAGCAAACTTGAGATCACCGATACGCATGTGCGCGTTTACGGCGATACGGCGGTTGTGACCTCGCAGGCGCAACTGGAAGGCAGCAACGGCACCAGCGACATCAGCGGGCAGTATCGCTACACGCGGGTCTATAACCGACGTCTTGGCCAGTGGAAAATCGTGAGCTTTGAGGCGAGCCGGATGCACGATTCCGACGCCCGAGCCGGGAACAAACACTGAATTTCTCGCGCTCGGCGCTGCAACGCGCGACCCCGCTCGTGCACCATGCATCGTATCGACAGGCGGTTGATATACTAAATTGTTGCGTGGCTTTGCCCACGCCGAGGAGAAAAACCCATCGATAAGCGTTCTGCGAAGCAGTTCGTCCGTATCAACGATCGTATCCGCGCCCGCGAAGTGCGCGTGATCGATGAAAAGGGTGAGCAGCTCGGTATTCTTGCCCCCTTTGAGGCCCTTAAGATTGCCCGCGAGCGGGGACTCGATCTTGTGGAGATATCGCCCACAGCGGTCCCGCCGGTTTGCCGCATTCAGGACTACGGCAAATTCCTTTACGAAAAAGAAAAGAGCGATCGGGCGGCGCGTAAGCGTCAGAAGGTGATCACCCTGAAGGAGGTTAAATTCTCCGTCACCATCGACGACCACGACTATGTCACGCGCAAAAACCAGGCCGTCCGCTTCCTGCAGGAGGGCGACAAGGTGAAGGCCTCGCTGCGCTTTAAGGGCCGTCAGATGGCCCATCGCGAGCTGGGGTACGCCATCATCAATCGCCTTATCCAGGACATTGGCGAAAATGGCGTGGTCGAGTTCATGCCGCGTATGGAAGGCAACACCCTTCATGCCATCCTTGCGCCGGGAAAGAAGGAGCTGCCGAAGAAACCCGCGGCCCCCCGTCCGCAGGCTCCGCCCCCCGGTCCCCCGGCACAACAGGCGCAGTAAGAAAATCGCCAAAAAAATTCAGGGCTGCCAATTGATGGCAGCCCTTGTTGTTTGCGCCCGAGGGTCCGCCCGTCCCTATTCGGCCCGTAATGCCTCGACCGGATCCACGCTCGCCGTTCGCCGCGAAGGCAGATAGCTGGCCAGCGCCGCCGCCCCGACAAGCGCTAAACACGCGCTCGCGTAGGTCACCGGATCCATCGGGCTCACGTGGAAGAGGAGCGATCCGAGCAGCCGCGTTACGCCCAGCGCCACGCCAAAACCGCACAGCACACCAATCCCGGCGAGCAGCAGGCCCTGCCGCACAAACATCCCGGTGATGTCGTTGCGCTGCGCGCCCACAGCGATTCGGATGCCGATCTCCCGCCTGCGCTGCGAGGCCGAGTACGCGATGACGCCGTACAGACCCACCAGGCCGAGCAGGAGCGCGATCACGGCCGCAATCCCAATCATGACCAGAGTGAATGAGGTCCGGGCCAGCGACTTCGCATACAGAAATTCCTCGGTACGCACATCCGACACCGGCAGGTTGGAGTCCACCGACCAGATGGCACGGCGCAGGTCGCCGGCCAGGCTTTCGGAGCCGGCGCGCTCGCTGCGAACAACGAACGTCACCCACCGCTGAATGTTGACCTTGTCACCTTCGAAGTTGTTCCGCAGCAACGGCCAGTATGCGATTTTGGGTGCTTCCTTGCTGATGCCGTCATCATAGGTATCGCCGACCACACCAACGATCTCGCGCCAGTCATCCGTCGACGCCACGCGGATCCGCTGCCCCAGCGCCTTTTGCGGGGAGCCCCAGTACTCGCGCGCAAAATCCTCCGAGACGATTGCCACCGGCACCTTCTGATAAATCTCATCCCAGGTGTAGTCGCGCCCTGCGATCATCGGAATGCCCATGGTCCGGAAAAACCCAGGCGTTACGAAACGAAAACGGCGCAGCGGCGGCAGCTGCCCTGAGGCATAGCTGTGATCCTGCGCGAAAACGGGATCCATCCAGTGGCCGTCATCCAGCGGAACAGAAGTCGAGATGCTCACACTGGTCACGCCCGGCACCGCCGCCATGTTGTGCTGCATGGTCTCCTGCATGCGCATGACCTGGACCGGGTCAGAAACTTCTGCCTCCGGAATATCGATGTGCAGGGTCTGAATTCCTGCCACATCGAAGCCGGGGTTGACGTGATTCAGCGCGCGGAATGTTCGGATCATCAGGCCGGAGCAGATCAGCAGCACAAACGCAAGGCCGACCTGGACGACCACGAGGGTGTTGCGGGTGCGATGCCGTTCGCGTCCCTGGCTCAGGCTGCGGCCGCCTTCGCGCAGTCCGGTTCCAGCGCTCACGTGCCCGTAACGAAACGCCGGAATCGACCCAAACAGCAAACTGCAGAGCAGCGCGAGCAGTACGGCGAAGCCGAGCACCGGCAGATCGATACCGATATCGCCCAGTCGCGGCAGGCCGGCCGGGGCCAAAGCCGTCAGCAGATGAACCGCGCCCCAGGCCAGCGCCAGCCCAAGGGCGGCGCCAGCCACTCCAATGACCGCGCTCTCCAGCAGGAATTCCTGCATCACACGCCAGCGGCTCGCGCCCAGCGCGGAGCAGATCGCCAGTTCCTGATGCCGCCCCTCAGCCCGCACCAGCATGAGATTCGCCACGTTGGCGCATGCGATCAGCAGCACGATCCCGATACTGCCCAGCAGGATCCACAGCGTCTGGCCCACATCGCCGATGACATCCCGCATCAGCGGGCGGATTTTTGGACCTATGCGGGCCTTCCTGAAGAGCTCGATGCTGAATCCTTCGGGCGCGGGAAAGCTGGTCCACACCATCGGCAGCATCCGCGCAACGTCGGTATTTGCGGTCTCGATGGTCTGTCCCGGACGCAGGCGCGCGATGCCTTCGTAGCTGAACTGGCCGAGTTTGGTCTTGTTGCGGTCGAATTGCAGCGGCAGGTAAACCCCGGGCTGGATGGTCCAGTCGAGGAAGCGGAAATTCCTGGGCATCACGCCGATGATCTGGCGAATCTTGCCGTCTGCGGTGATGGAGCGGCCGATCACCGAACGGTCGCCGCCAAAATGCCGCTGCCAGTAGCCGTAGCCCAGAACGACGGTCTGCGGAGCACCCGGCGCGACGTCGGCCTTGCTGAACGTGCGCCCCAGCATCGGCGCAATGCCCAGCACCGGAAAAATCCCGTCGGTCACGTCAATGGCGGTAATGCGCTCGGGACTGCCCTGGCCGGTGACGCTGACCGAATCCCCCTGATAAATGCCGATGTCGGTGAAGGCGCGGTTCTGCTCGCGGTAGATGAAGTAGTTCGAAGGCGCCATGTTGACGTCGTCGAGGTTGAGCCCAGGCGCGGTGTGCCACACGCCGACGAGTTGCTCTGGGTGAGGGTAGGGAAGCGGCTTGAGCAGGACGCCCTCCACCACACTGAAAACCGCGATCGTGGCGCCGATTCCCAGGGCCAGCGTGATGAGGGTGACCATCGTAAACATCGGCGCGCGCAGCAACCGCCGCAGAACCTGTTTCAGTTGCGTCGTGAGTTCCATGGGCCTTCGCCTCCCCGCCAGGGCGGACCTGTCCCTGTCGGTCAACAGTACGCACTTTTTGGAGACAGGGTTCCGGGAGCGCGTCCCGGACAGGGGAATCTGTGACGAACGGGCCTGGCCGCTGGGGCGGCTGCGCTCCGGGCGGGATCTATGCCGGGAAACGCGCGGCGCTGCGAGCCTTCGCCTTCGCCGCTTCTTCTTCGCGATTCTTCGGCGTGGCTCCCGTCGTCATGGCATGGAGCAGCCGCGACGAAGCCGCGCTGATCTCCTCGATCGCCGCTTCGAAAGCGGCCTCATTGGCCTGCGATGGCTTCGTGAAGCCGCTGATCTTGCGTACGAACTGCAGCGAAGCCGCGCGAACCTCGTCGTCGGTGACGGGAGGCTCAAAGTTGAAAAGCGGTTTGATGTTGCGGCACATGAAAGACCTACCCCGCCACGCCCGCCGGCTCCCGGAGCCATCCATACAGGGGGAATTGCTCCGCCATCTCCAGCACCTGGCCGCGAATCCGCGTCAGAGCGCCGGAATCCGTCCGATGATCGAGGGCCTGCGCGATCCAGCCGCCGATGGTACGCATCTCGGGTTCCTTCATTCCGCGCGTCGTCAGCGCCGGGGTTCCGATGCGAATGCCTGACGGCTTCAACGGCGGATTCGTGTCGAACGGAATCGCATTCTTGTTCACCGTGATTCCGGCCTCGCCCAGCGCGGCCTCTGCTTCGCTACCGAGCATGCCCTTCGCGAAGACGTCGACCAGCATCAGGTGTGTGTCCGTTCCGCCGGAGATGATGCGATAGCCATGACTCGCCAGGGTTTCCGCCAGCACCTTCGCGTTTGCCACAATCTGCGCCGCGTAGGTTTTGAAACTCGGCTGCAGCGCTTCGCGGAACGCCACCGCCTTGGCCGCGATGACGTGCATCAGCGGGCCGCCCTGCTGGCCAGGAAAAACCGTCTTGTCGATTGCGGCGGCCAGTTCCTGCCGGCACAGGATCATGCCCGCACGCGGACCGCGCAGAGTCTTGTGCGTCGTCGTGGTCACAATCTGTGCATGGGGAACCGGGGAGGGATGCACGCCGCCCGCCACCAGCCCGGCAAAGTGCGCCATATCCACGAGGAAGAGCGCGCCGCTTTTGTCGGCAATCTCGCGCATGCGCGCGAAATCGAAGAAGCGCGGATAGGCGCTGCCTCCGCCGATGATCAATTTTGGCTTCTCGCGCAACGCCGTTTGCTCCAGCAAGTCATAGTCGATCGTCTCGGTGTCTTTGCGCACGCCATAGGAAACCACGTGATAGAGCTTGCCGGAGAAATTCAGCTTGTGGCCGTGGGTCAGGTGACCGCCCATGGCTAGATCCAGCCCCAGGATGGTGTCGCCCGGCTGCACCACCGCCGCATAGGCCGCAGCGTTGGCCTGCGAACCCGAATGCGGCTGCACGTTGGCATGTTCGGAACCAAAAATCTGCTTCGCGCGGTCGCGCGCCAGGTTCTCCACCACGTCGGCGTACTCGCAGCCGCCGTAATACCGGCGCCCCGGATAGCCCTCGGCGTACTTATTGGTGAACACCGAACCGGCGGCCTCCAGCACAGCGCGGCTCACGAAGTTTTCCGAGGCGATCATCTCGAGACCTTCATGCTGGCGCCGAACCTCGGCGTCAATCGCGGCGGAGACTTCCGGGTCGTCAAAGGGAAGCGAACGGGACATAGCGTCTGGCATGTTTACAGGGTACAGGGAACAGGTTGCAGGGTACAGATGGTCCTGACTGAAACGAGCGCGCCGCTAATTGTGCGGCGGAAGCGGCTCCGGCCACTGCACCACGGCAAATTTGCCGCCCGGCTCACGCGTCAGCACCGGACCGTACAAACCCAGCAGGGTCCGCCGCCACCAGTTGCCGGTGTCATGCTTTTCGTCCAGCGTCGTAAACCAGTACTGCCACAGCACCGCGCGAATGTAGCGGGGCGGCGCATTGTGGAATGGATCGCCTTTGAAGAGCGAAAGAACCGCGCCGTCGCCTTCGAGCAAACGCTCCTCCGCCAGCGGAACGATTTCCGCGTTTTGAAAATCCGTGAGCGACGCGAACCACAGATTCCAGTCGAATCGCGGCTGATACGGCGCATAGATGCCCGGCATCCCGTTGAGTGCCTGCGGCTTGTGCCGGAAGGGATAGGGGGTCCAGTTCTCCCCATCGTTCGATCCCTGGAACTCGATCTCGTACCGCCCGCGCGTCATCACGGCAAACAAGCCGTACTGATTGGCGATGCGAAACGGCTCCAGCGCGGCAATCGGAAAGACCGGCAGCGGTAGTTCGGGCCAGGGCATTCGCAGCATCTCGGTCGTCGTCGCATATCCGAGCCACGTCAGAATCACCGCCGTCACAGCAAGGCGTACCGCATGTACGTGCCTCCACACGTCCCCAGGCCGAACCTCTCGCTCCTCCGATTCTTCATCCTGTCCCGCAGCCGCCTTCTTTGCCGCGCGTTCCTTCTCCCACTCCGGGGTGGTGATCACCGAGAGCCGTTCCTCGGCCATCGTCACCGATTCCTGCGGAACGTGAGCTTCCAGGGCATGCCGGTAGCGCTCCGGAATCCACGACAGTAAGGCGCGATCGTCCAGCAGCAGGAACCCCAGGAACAGCACCAGGTAATTCAGGAAGGCGTAGTTCGCGGTGAGGATGACGCCAATTTCCCACGGTGTGACGATGCAGAAGCAAATCACCCGCACCCGGCGCGGCAGGAACAGCATCCACACGATGGCCAGCTCCATGACCAGCGTCCCCGCGGCAGTTCCCACGTGGAACCAGTGCGGAAGATGCTGTACGTACCAGCCGACGAAGGTTGGCAGCGGGCCATTCTGGTAGTACTGATCCATCGCCGACAGGCTCCGCCACTGCGGATCGCCGGAGAGCAGCTTGACAATGCCCGACTCGAAATAGATTCGGAACCACTCCCACTGCAGCAGGAAGAAGGCGACGCGCGAAGGTGGTGAATCAAGGCCCCAGCCTGGCCACCATCCGTTGGGCGCGACGAACAGCGCGAGAAAGCCCGCTTCCAGCAACATTCCGTCGGACTGGTATCCGGAAAAATCGCCGGCGGCCGCCACGAACGCCAGAAAGCAGACCCAGCAGACCAGAAACGAGACGCGCGGCCAGACATTGGCGAACGCCAGCACCGATGCGATCAGCCCGGCCCAGACCACAACCATCATGGCGTGCGAGCTGGAAGAGAACCAGAACAGGGTCGGCGCATACCAGAAGCGCAGCATCCCGGGCGACTGCC
>DASZYN010000552.1:0-4637 GCA_035545435.1 Acidobacteriaceae bacterium
CGAAATCGACGGCATCGCGGAGCGCTCTGTCGAAGCAGACACGCTCGGCAGCGAAGAAGCGGAGCGCGAGCAGCCGCAGCGCGTCGGCGAAGAAGGCGTCCCGGACGAAGGGGCCGGCCAGGCGGAAGCGCGCGGCAAAGAAAGCGGCGAAGTCGCGGCGTTGAGGGAAACCTGGAAGAAGAGCCTGCCGTGAAACTTCCGGGTGCGGCCGTTCACTCTGCGCCGGATCGTGCTGCGTAGACCTCGTCGATGGGGTAATTCGACACACCGGAGGCACTGAAGGCGTAGACGTCCGTGTGCGGGTGCAGCGCGAGCCACGCATCGGCGGCGGCGAGTTCCTCGTTTTGCTGCGCAGCGGTTAAGGACTGGCGACAGCGGTCGAGATTCGCATTTGTCAGCCGTTCGGCGGCAGCTCCGCCTTGTTTCTGTGCAATGGTGAACCAGCGAAAGGCGTCAGCGAAACTCTGCGGCCTCTCGTGGCCATCGCGTGCGAAGGTGCCAAGCAGGGCGGAGGACTTCCACGAGCCGGCCTGAGCAGCGCGTTCCAGCATCACGATGGCTTCATCCGGCGGATTGGGTGCGATCTCGGGATGCTGCTCGAGGAGAATGCCGAGGGCGTGCATCGCGGGGACATATCCCTGGCGCGCGGCGTGGCGGAAGAGTTTCACGGCTTTGGTGAGATCGCGGGGATGGTCGGAAGTGAAGGCCCAGAGGACGCCCATGGTTTGTTCCGCTTCCGGATTCTTTGCCTTTGCGGCTTTGCTGAGCCATTTTTCTCCGGCACGGGGATCGCGGGGGACGACGGCGCCGGCGAGTTCGACGATGCCGAGATAGGCCTGCGCGCGCGGATCGCCTTTCTCTGCCAGCTCATGCAGCATCTGAACGGCAAGCGATACGTCGCGGGCGGTGCCAACGCCTCGGTAGTAGAGGACGGCCAGGTTCAGTTTCGCCGCCTGCGATCCGGATCCCGCAGCGCGCGCATACCAGCGGAAGGCCTCGGCCTGATTGCGCTCGACACCAATGCCCCAGGTATAGAGGTAGCCGAGCTGGTTTTGCGCGCCAGGATCACCCTGGTCGGCGGCCTTGCGATACCAGTACGCCGCCTGGACAGGGTCTTTCGGCACGCCGCGGCCGATGAGGTAGTCGCCTGCGAGGCGAAGCTCTTTCTCAATGAGCGGCGATGTGGTTTGGCCGCGCTGCGGCACCAGTTCCCGAGAGCTCAGACTGTCGAATTCAGCGTGGATCCTCTGGCTTTTAAGCCCTGCAGGGGAGGCAAGCACGAAGACCAGAATGGCGGGAATGCCGGAGCGGCAGAACGATAGCAGACCGGAAACGGACTGCAGCGAAGACAGCGAGCAACGAGGTCGCATGGGCCTGCTCCTCTGGCAGACGGACCTGCGCCTGTTGGCCCGTATGCCTGGGAGTCGACGCTTTGCTCAGCGGCGTGAATGGGACAACAAAGCGAGGGGACCGAAACGACTCGGTTTCGACCCATTCAAGTTTTGATCCGTCGTTTGGAAGAGGGTGTGATTCGAATCACTCCACACGCGGGGTGCGGAAATCGAAAGTAACGTTTTGCAGTGGGATCAAAAATACGAAGCGGGCGGCGCTCAGGCCACAGGATTGTCGAAATGGCGGACGCCGAAAACGCGGACGGCCACCCGCCGGTGGCCGTCTTTTCGTGAGTTGTTGACTGCGCGGGGTCGTTCCCTCGGCGGTATCAGGCAGCCATCTTCTGTGCGCGATGCTCGGACATCTTCGCGAGCAGAACGGGCGCTCCGAAGGCAACGGCCGTGATCAGCGTGGTCGACAGCAGGTCGTTGCGATAGAACGGCATCGCAGCTGCATAGCACATGCCCAGGCCGGTCAGGGTGTGGGGGTACATCACACTGCCGATCCACATGGCGTAGTTGCTGATCAGGAAAAACGAAGTAGAGGCCAGCACCGGAGCGGCGAGGACGCGCGTTACCGTGATCTGCTTCCGGAGCAGGATGCGGCCGAGCACGATCGCGCCCGCATACCATGCCCACGTGACCAGGTAGGCGCTGGTGTGCCAGGGGTAGTGGTAAGCAAAAATCGTCAGATAGAAGTCGGTACCCATCAGGGCCAGGAGCGGCAAAGCCATTTCCCGCAGCGGACGCCGCGCGCCAAAGTAGAGCAGCCCCGCGCCGACCGCGGTGAAATTCATTCCGGGGAACGGCACCACCCGGCTCAAAACTGCCAGCACCACCAACAAATATGCGGCCATCATTTCCTCATCGGTCGAAGTCAAAAGCCTTACCCCATTCTGCGGACGCGGAAATCTTTGGTCAAGGCGGACTTGCGGTCTCATCAAGTGACTGGTTCACCGGATGAACAAAACCTCACTTCTGCTCGTGTCCTGACATATACATCCCCTCGATTTCGTTGCCGGGGCCGACGACGACCCATCCGCTCAGCGGTGTGCTGGTGCCTGTACCGAGCGGCCGATAGCCGAAACGCAGGTCCTGGAACTCAACCGTGTGCCAGCCCGGTTGGGGCGGATCGGCGCCCGGGGCCTCGATGGCTCCTACATCTTCGACGAGCGGCCATTGTCCCCAGTCCAGGTACACGCGGCCGAGATAGGACTGTTTCGCGGCAGCGACGGCGGGCGTAACGGGAGGTTTGTAGATCACGTTGGCGTAGTTGTCGGTGTTCACCCGGTCGCCGATGGTGTCGACCTCGGCCGTCTGGAAGTAGTCCTGGGTTTCCATCAGGATCCGCCAGCGGAAGGGATTGGTGACGTGGGGCTCGGCGGCCACGCGCATCAGCGGCTCGCGCGTGTAGTCGCCTGCATGGATGAGGGCCAGCGCGTGGTCGTGTTCCGCGTTGCGCAGTCCCCACCAGAGAACCATGAAAACCAGCGCGGCGATGGCCCAGGCTCTGCCGCGGAAACGGTTTTTTCGCGCGCCGATTTCGCGGTCAGCGAGCGCGAGGATGGCGGGCAGAAGAAGTGCGAGGGTGAGCGCGAGCAACAGCCAGGGATCGACGATGAAGACGATGCTCCACGCAAACCATTTGCCGCTCCACGGAAAGAAGGGCCGGACCCCGTAGTTGACCGTGTAATCGAGGAGGATGTGGCTCATGGCGGCAATCCATGCGCAGAAAAAGAGCCATCCCCAGCGGGGCGGAATCACCGGTTCTTTGCGGCGGATTCGATAAAGCAGCCAGACGAAAGCGACGGTGGCGAGAGCGACGATCGGCGTGCCGATGAAGGAGTGGGTCCAGCCGCGGTGGTGCTCGAGTTCCGCGACCGGCCCGCGAAAGCCCCAGAGAACGTCCAGGTCCGACGCTTCGGCAGCCAGCGTCATGGCCAGCGTTGCGTACGCAGTCTTGCGGTTGAATCCGGAGCGCCCGAGGCAGGCTCCGGTGAGGAAATGCGTTACAGGTTCCATGCGCGCTTTCTGGAACTCACATCCAGGGTCGTTGTCTTTTTGCGAAAACAGCAAGCGCCCCGGCGAACCGAAGCGCTTGTCAGTTTTTGTTGGACGCCTAAACCAGGCTGGCGTCGAGCGTAATCTGCGTGTTGCCCTTGAAAAGCCGCGAAATGGGGCAGCCGTTCTTGGCGTTGTTGGCTGCGGTCTCGAAGCTGGAGGCATTCGCGCCGGGCACCTTGGCACGGGTAGTGAGGTGGATGGCGGTGATGGTGAATCCCTCGTCGGTCTTCTCGAATTTGACCTCGGCGGTGGTCTCGAGCGACTCGGGCGTCAGGTTGGCATTGCCCAGCTGAGCGCTGAGGGCCATGGTGAAGCATCCGGCGTGGGCTGCGGCAATCAGCTCTTCCGGATTGGTTCCGATGCCGTTCTCAAATCGGGTGGAAAAAGAATATTGCGTATCTTTCAGGACGCCGCTCTGGCTGGAAATGGTGCCTTTGCCGTCCTTCAGACCTCCGCGCCAGACGGCGCTCGCCGTACGTTGCATACGTCTCTCCTTCGATGTGGGCTGAGATTTCCCCGGACTGGATACCAGCTTGGATGCCAGCGACTTTGCTCTTCCCCTTAGGAAAATGCGCGAGGCATCGCCCGGACCATGATATGCGATTTGCCTGGCGCTCATGCGCACGTGCCCGGCACCCTCCTAAATTCTGTGCCGACCCCTCCATCCGGCCGTCGTCGCGTATCATGGGTCTTCCAAGTGGCATGAGTTCCTGGTCCATCGGCGTCGATCTGGGCGGCACCAATCTGCGGGTCGCGGCGGTAACGCACCACGGCGAAGCGATCGACACGATCTATCTTCCGACGCGCCTGAGCGCGGGACCCGAGGCCGTTCTCGACGACATGGCGGGCGCGATTCGCCAGCTGATTGAGAAGCATGGCGGCAATCTGCTGGGCATCGGCGTGGGCAGCCCGGGCCCGCTCGAACTGCCGCTGGGCGTACTCCACCAGCCGCCCAATCTTCCCGGTTTCGACGGACTGAACCTGCGGGTTGAACTGGAGCGGCGCCTGGATCGTCCGGTGCAGGTCGATTCGGACGCAAATCTCGCTGCGTATGGCGAGTTCCTTCTCGGTGCAGGCCGCGCGTACGGTGTCGATTCTCTGCTGATGCTGACCCTGGGCACCGGAGTAGGCTGCGGCATTGTGCTCGAAGGCCGCATCTGGCGCGGGATGAAGGGCGCAGCC
>DASZYN010000553.1:0-2859 GCA_035545435.1 Acidobacteriaceae bacterium
CTGGTCGATGGATGGGGACGGACGCGGGCTCAAACAGGAGAGCCATCAGAAATTCTTCGACGTGGAGAGTGCATCGGTCTGGGACGGGAAGGCGGTCTACGCAAGCGGTGGGGACCTATGGCTGCTGGACCTGAAGACCGGGCAGGAGGCGGTTATCCCCATCACGCTGGTTTCGGATTTCGACCAGATGCGGCAGCACTGGGTGAAAAGGCCGCTCACATTCCTGACGGACACGCACCTGTCGCCGGATGGAAGCCGCGTGGTGTTCACGGCACGCGGAGAAATCTACACGCTGCCGGCGAAGGCGGGCCGGATCATTCGCGTCGCGGGCAGCGATTCGGGAGTGCGGTATCGCGCGGCGCGCTTTATGCCGGATGGCAAGAGCATCGTGGCTCTATCGACGAAGACGGGCGAGACGGAGTTCTGGAAGTTTCCGGCGAACGGCGAGGGAGCGCCCGAACAGTGGACGAATGACGCGAAGGTGCTGCGCTGGGAAGGAGTGCCTTCTCCCGACGGACGCTGGCTGGCGCACGACGATAAGGATCAGCAACTCTGGATCTACGATACGAAGACAAAGCAGAACAAGCGCATCGCGCAGTCGATGAATGGGCGATATTCCGATCTGAGCTGGTCTCCGGACAGCCAGTGGCTGGCCTATGTAGAGACTGCGGACAACGAATTCGATCAGATCCGCGTGCTGAATGTGGAGTCGGGAAAGATCGAGATCCTGACATCAGACCGGTACAACAGCGAGAACCCGGTGTGGAGTGCGGATGGCAAGTGGCTCTATTTCCTGTCGGACCGTGCGTTGAATACCACGGTGGGATCGCCGTGGGGAGCGCGACAACCCGATCCCCATTTCAATCACCAGCAAAAGATCTACGAAGTTGCCCTGGTGCCGGGACTGCGGTCTCCTTTTTTGCCGGCGGACGAACTGCATCCGGAGACGCCCGAGAAAGAAGAGAAGAAAGAAGAGCCAAAGAAGCCGGCCGAGTCGGCTGCCGGTAGCGTGAAAGCTGAGGCAGGAGCGGCCAAAGAATCCGGGAGGGACGAGGCGAAGAGCGACGAGAAGAAGACGCCGGACGTGAAGATCGATTTCGCGGGCATCGAAGATCGGCTCACAGAATTTCCCGTTCCACCGGCCAATTACGAAAGCCTGGCAGCGGCTGCGAAGCGGCTGTGCTGGCTGAATGCGACCGACGAACTTCGGCCGAAGCTGACGCTGCAGTGCCTGAGCATCGATAACAAGGGCGACGAGCCCGACACGGTGATGGCAGACGTGAAGGGCTTCGAAATTTCGCTCGATCGCAAGAAGATGCTGGTGCACAAGGGCGACGATTTTTACGTTCTCGATGCGGACGTGAAGGGCTCCGCGCTGAACGACGCGAAAGCGGCGGCGAAGGCGAAGATCGACCTGGCGCACTGGGAGATGTCGACAACGCCGCGGGATGAATTTCGCGGGATTTTTCTCGACGCCTGGCGCCTGGAGCGGGACTATTTCTACGACCGGCACATGCATGGCGTGGATTGGGTTGCGATACGAGGACGGTATCTTCCGCTGGTGGATCGCGTGTCGGATCGCGATGAGCTGAACGACGTGATTGCGCAGATGGTCAGCGAGCTGTCGGCGCTGCACACGTTCGTGAACGGCGGCGATCGCAGAAAGCCGGAGGACGACGTGAATGTGGCCACGCTGGGCGCGCGGCTGCGGCGCGATGTGGGGGATGGGGGCTTTTTGGTGGAACACATCTACCTGCACGATCCTGATTTGCCCGATACAGCGCCCCCGCTGGCCCGGCCGGATTCCCTGGTCAGGGACGGCGAGGTCATCACCAGCATTGACGGGGTGGATTTGAAGGGTGTGCGCGACGAGCGCGAACTGCTGCGCGGCAAAGCGGGAGTCCAGGTGATGTTGCGGGTGAAGTCCGCGAAGGGCGAGTCGCGCGACGTCCTGGTGAAACCGATCAGCGAGGACCAGGACGAGAACCTGCGCTATGGGGAGTGGGAGTACACACGGCGGCTCGAGGTCGAGAAAGCGTCCAGCGGGAAGATCGGATATGTCCATCTGCGCGCCATGGGTCCAAACGATATTGATCAGTGGACGCGCGAGTATTATCCCGTCTTCAACCGGGAGGGGCTCATCATCGATGTTCGTCACAACCAGGGCGGCAACATCGATTCATGGCTGCTGGGCAAGCTGCTGCGTCAGGCATGGTTCTACTTCCAGCCCCGGATCGGCAATCCCTCCTGGAATATGCAGAAGGCATTCCGCGGACACATCGTCGTGCTTTGCGATCAGGAGACGGCTTCCGACGGTGAGGCTTTCAGCGAAGGCTTCAAGCGTTTCAGGATGGGAGCGCTGATTGGTATGCGGACCTGGGGCGGAGAAATCTGGCTCAGCGGGAGCAATCGGCAGGCCGATGGTGGCGTGGCGACGGCGGCGGAGACTGGTGTTTACGGACCGGAAGGGAAGTGGCTGATTGAAGGGCACGGTGTCGATCCCGATATCGTGGTGGACAATCTGCCCCACGCCACGTTTGAAGGCAACGATGCGGAGCTGCAGAAAGCCATCGAGGTTCTGACCGGCGAGATTCAGAAGGATCCGCGTCCGGTCCCGCAGCATCCCCCGTATCCCGACAAGGCATTCAAGTATCAGTGATCCGGAACGGCACGATTGGCGAATCCTTGAGGGGTAAGCTTCATCCAAGAAGTCACCGGAGGGCGAATGGCGGCATTTTGCGGATGTTGTGGCGCTGAAATTACGGCGAAGGATGAGGTGTGCCGCATCTGCGGGACGCCTCGCCACGGTATGCTGCGCGCAGATCGAATGACGCCCCTGGATCTCGGCGACGAAGTGAC
>DASZYN010000554.1:0-6123 GCA_035545435.1 Acidobacteriaceae bacterium
CCCTCCGAATCACCAGATCCACCCGCACCGGATCGCTTGCCGTCATCTCCAGCGTCTCCCGCGTGCACTGACACAACGTCGAAAGGATCGTGTGCGACTGCGCGGTCAGCTCCAGCCCCGCGGCGATCAGCACGCTGTACATCTCCACGCACGTCCCGCGGATGAACTCGAACTCAATCGCCGCCGTCTGCTCTGCATCGAACCGCCGCGACAGCACATAACCACCGCATGCCATCACCGCCCCGGTCAGAAACCGCACCGTCCTGGCTGCGTCGTCCGAGCACAGCGCAGCCAGGTTCAGTTCCCAGCCCTTTTGCCCCCACCGCTCTTCTGCGATTGCCTGCACACTCCCTCCATCGGAAATCTGCACGCCGTGCATGAACCCGATTTTCCCTGCCAGGGAGCTAAAGATTTACTCCTGTGCTACCGTTGCCTCATGTTGGTCGGCACCGGCATCGACCTCATTGAAGTCTCTCGCATCGCACGCTCCATTGAGCGCTACGGCGATCGCTTCCTCGAACGCGTCTTTACCACCGACGAAATCGCGTATTGCCGCGCCAAAGCCAGCTTTGCTGAGAGTTTTGCCGCCCGTTTTGCCGCCAAAGAAGCTGGAGCCAAAGCCCTCGGTACCGGCATCCAGCATGGCGTTACCTGGAAGGAACTCGAAGTCCGGCGCGCTCCCGGCAGCCGCCCCACTTTGGTCCTCACCGGTCGCGCACGTGCTATCGCCGGACAACTCGGCGTCACGCGTGTCTCACTTTCAATCACGCACACCGCCGCGCTCGCCATGGCAACCGTCCACCTCGAAGCCTGAGCGCCGCCTTCATCCTCCCGCGGCGCCGTCGGTCCATCGCTCCGAGTGTCTAATATCAACCATGAGGCTGTTGCGCCACCGTCACGTCGTGTGAACAGGGACACCTGCTGAGGCCCCAGGACCACCGGTTCGCAAGGAGACACCGCAATGGCGCCAGATGATTTCGCAACCGACGCCAGGCACCAGGAAACCGCTGGCATTCCGGCCCAGCCAACCGCCTCCCTCGATCCCGCACCCGACCGCGTCGCTGCCGGCTCCGTCATCGGTTCCTACCAGCTCCTCGAACGCATCGGCGAAGGGGGCATGGGCGAGGTCTGGCTCGCCGAGCAAAAGGAGCCCGTCCGCCGTCGCGTCGCCATCAAGCTGATCAAGCTCGGTATGGATACACGCGAAGTCGTCGCCCGCTTCGAGTCCGAACGCCAGGCGCTCGCCCTGATGTCCCATCCCTCCATCACTAAAGTCTTCGACGCCGGCACCACGCCCGATGGCCGCCCGTTCTTCGTCATGGAATTCGTTGCCGGCCTGCCCATCACTCTCTATTGCGACCGGCACAGCCTCAGCATCCGTCAGCGCCTTCGCCTCTTCATGGCCGTCTGCGAAGGCGTCCAGCACGCGCATCAGAAAGCCATCATCCACCGCGACCTCAAACCCTCCAACATCCTCGTCACCGAGGTCGACGGCAAGCCCGTACCCCGCATCATCGACTTCGGCGTCGCCAAAGCCACCGCTCAGCGCCTCCATGCCACCACTCTCCATACCCATGCCGGCGCTCCCATCGGTACGCTCGGATACATCAGCCCCGAACAGGCCGGCTCCGACGGAGCGGATATCGATACTCGCAGCGATGTCTATTCCCTCGGCGTCGTGCTGTACGAACTTCTCTGCGGTGCTCTGCCCTTCGACTTTCGCAAGCTCGCCTGGGATGAAGTGCTGCGCGCTCTGCGCGAGCAGGATGCTCCCGGTCCCGGCGCAAGGCTGCACGCCCAGGGCGGCGACTCCCCGGTCACTGCGAAAAACCGCGGCACCGACCCGTCAACCCTCTTCCGCCTGCTTCGCGGAGACCTCGACGCCATCGCTCTCAAGGCCCTCGAAAAAGAGCGCTCCCGCCGCTATGCATCTCCTCTCGACCTCTCCTCCGACATCGGCCGATACTTGCGCAACGAGCCGGTCTCGGCGCGCGCGCCCGGCGCTCTTTACCGTGCTCATAAATTTGTCCGCCGCCACCGCCTCATCGTGTCCATGGCCAGCCTCCTGGCGGCCCTCGTCGTCGTCTTTGCCGTTGCTCAAACCGTCGAGCTGCGCCGCATCCGCCGCGAACGCGACCGTGCCGACCGTATCACCGAGTTCCTCACCAATATGTTTAAGGTCCCGGCTCCCAGCGAAGCCCGCGGCAACACCGTCACCGCCCGCGAAATTCTCGACCGCTCCTCGGACGAAATCGAGCGTGGTCTCGACAAGGATGTCGAGGTCCGATCCCAGCTCATGCTCGTCATGGCCAAAACCTACGACAACCTCGGCCTCTTTTCTCGCGCCCACACCCTGATGGACCATGTCGTCCAGGATCGCCGCCGCACCCTCGGCCCCAGCCATCCCAAAACTCTGGAAGCCAACGCCCAGTTGGGATGGATCCTCTATCGCGAGGGACGCGATGCCGATGCCGAGCGCCTCCTGCGCTCCACGATCGACGCACAAACCCGCGTGCTCGGCGCCGACCATCCTTCCACGCTCGAATCCAAAGACCATCTGGCGAGGGTTCTCCTCCGCCAGGCCCACTTTGCCGAAGCCGAGTTCCTGGAACAGAACCTCATCGCCGCCAGCACCCGCACCCAGGGAGCGGAAAGCCCCCAAACTCTGCGTTTCATGGATGGCCTCGCTATCGCCTTCACGCGCCAGAGCCGATTTGCCGAAGCCGAAAGTGAGTATCGCAGGCTGCTCGATCTTGAACGCCGCAACCTCGGTGCCGATCATCCCGACACGCTCGAAACCATGCATCACCTCGCCACCATGTATCTCAGCCAGGGAAACTATGGCGAGGCCGAAACGTTGTATCGCGACACGCTACAGATCGATCAGCGCGTCCTCGGCCCCGAACATCCCGACACCGCGAACGTCATGACCACCCTGGCCAACACCATCCGCTTCGATCCGCGCCGCTTTGCCGAAGCCGAGAACCTCTACCGCAAGTCCCTCGCCATCGAACTCCGCGCCCTCGGGCCCGATCATCCCTACACGACGCGAACCGAGGAAGGTCTGGCCAACGTGCTTTCTGCCGAAGATCGCTACACAGAAGCAGAAGGACTCCTCCGTCAGATCCTCAGCACCCGCCAGCGTCTTCTCGGGATCGAACATACCGACACTCTCATCTCGCAGTACAACCTCGCCAGCGTCCTCAGACACGAAAGACGCTATGGCGATGCCGAAACGCTCATGCGAGACACGCTCGCGGCCCAGACCCGTGTCCTCGATGCCAACGACGCCGACCTCTTTGCATCCAGAACGCTCCTCGCAAACATCCTGCTTGATCAGCACAAACCAGCAGAGGCGGAGCCATTGGCGCGCCAGGCCTTTATCGATCAGTTGCGCATCCTCGGTCCTCACCATCCCGATACCGTCGAGAGCCTCAGGGCTCTCGGCACCGCTCTGGTCGCAAACGGTCGCTATCAGGAAATAGAAAAGATCTACCTGGATCTGATCGAAAAAATGAACGCCGGCCGCCAGGAGCCGGGCGATAGCTACCTCACGCAGGCCTGGTACGACCTCGCCTGCTTCGCATCCCGCTCTGCCCACCGCAATGAGGCGTTCGCGTATCTCAACCACGCCGTGGATGCCGGTTACATAGACGTCCGCTCCATGAGCGCAGACCCCGACCTGAAGCCCCTGCAACCCGATCCCCGCTTTAACCAGCTTGTCGCCAAAGCAAGAATCGGACGTTCTCCTCTGCAGCCGCAGTGAATAGAATCATCGGGCGCGCCGCGCGGCATCAGGTTGAGGCAGCTGTTCGCAATCCCGACAAGATTTTCATCTCGCTGCGGAGCGCCCGCGATCCCAGCAATCCGTAGCGCACAACTTTCTCTGTATATGGGAGCTGCGAAGCAGCTCGACCTCTGTGCTTTGGGTGCCGTACAGGGGCGCGACCTCTGTATTTGGGTGCTGCAAAAAGCGTGACATCTGTATTTGGGTACTGCGCCTGCACGACCCCTGATTTGGGTGCTGCGAACCAGCCTGACCTCTGTATTTGGGCGCTGTAAAAAATCGCGAACTCTTTGTTTTGAGTGCTGCGAAGCAGCACGACGGTAGAAGCCCCGGCCTTCAGGCCGGGGAAAGCAGCGACCAAACAAGATGGGCTTTAGCCCCGGCCAATGTCACTCATACCGCAGCGCCGTCAGCGGATCGATCTTCATCGCCCGCCGTGCAGGCAGCAGTGCCGCCACCGCACTTACAGCCAGCACTCCAGCCAGCATCATCGCGTAGTTGGCGGCGTTCGTCGGTTGCACGCCGTAAAGCAGCCGGGCGAGCAGCGGCGCAACCAGCAGCGACAAAAGGAATCCGGCAATCAACCCCGGCAGCACCCACGCGAACCCATCGGCAAGGACCATCCGCAGCACCTGCCCACGCGGTGCCCCAATCGCCATCCGAATGCCGATCTCCATCGTCCGCTGCGCAACCGAATACGACAGCACCCCATAGATGCCGCTCGCCGCCAGCACCAGCGCAATTCCGGAAAGCAGCGTGGCCAGCAGCGATGCAAACCGGCTGTCGGAGTGCGCGCGATCCACCAGCACATGCATCGGCTCCACATGGGTCGTCGGAATGTCTTTGTTAACGCTGTCCACCGTGCTCCGAACCGCCGCAGCCAGTCCCGCTCCTCCACCCGGCGTATGCAGCACGAACGACATCGACGGCCGCGGCGCCAGTGGATACGGAACATAGATCTGCGGCCGCACCATCGCTGTCAGCGAGTGGTACTGCACATGGTGCACCACGCCCACCACCACCGCCCAGTCCCGCTCAAACTGATAGAAGCCCTGCGGCGAGTCCGACAAATTAATCCTCTTTCCGATCGCGCTCTGCCCAGGCCAAAGCTGCTGCGCCAGCACCTCGTCGAGAATCGCCACATGCTGATGCTGCGCGTCGTCCGCCTCCGTAAAGTCGCGCCCCTCCAGCAGAGTCGCGCCAATCGCCCTGAAGTATCCCGGCAGAATCGAACGATGGTCGGCCAGATTCGAGTTCTGCTCCGCCAGCGACGCGCCTTCCTTGTAATAAGCGTCGTACCAGTTCCCCGCATCGTCCAGCGGAAGGTGCGAGATCGCCGAAGCCGATTCCACCCCCGGCAGCGCCGCCAGCTTTTGCTGGATCAGGCGCAGCGGTGCATAGCCCGGCACCGACACGCGAAATGTGAGAACCTTATCCGCCCGAAAGCCTGGATCCGTATGCAGAATATTGATGAACGTCCGCATCAGCAGACCCGTGCCCATCAGCAGCACGAACGCCAGCGCCACTTCCGCCGAGACAAGAACGCTGGTCCACGGCCGTCGCGCCCCCGCCGATTGCCGGCTCGACTCCTTTAAATCGCGGGTCAGATCGAGCCTTCGCACCGAGAAAATCGGTGCCAGGCCAAACAGCATGCTGGTCAGCAACGCAACCGCGAACGTAAACGCAAGCACGCGCCCGTCCAGTGGCACATGATCGAAGTTCACAAACGATGGCGGCCGCGCAGCGACAATCGCGCGGATCGCCGCCCACCCGGTGCCCAGCGCCGCCGCTCCGCCCAGCATCCCAAGCAGCACGCTTTCCGTCAGGAACTGCCGCGCCAGCCGCCCCCGCGACGCTCCCAGCGCCGCTCGAATCGTCGTCTCCCGCAGTCGCCGCCGCGCGCGCGCCATCAGCAGGTTCGCAATGTTCGCGCACCCGATCAGCAGCACCAGCCCGACCCCCGCAAACAAACACAGCAGCGTCGGCCGCACCTCACGCACCGTATCGGCCTGAAGAGGGAAGACCGACACCGTGAAATTGCCCAGCGCAGCGCGCCCTCCGAGTTTGTTAATTTGCGCCGCCGCCGAGCTCATCTCCGATTGCGCCGCTGCCAGTGTCGCCCCCGCGCGCAGCCGTCCAATCACATGCAGGAACGCCGGCCCATCCGCCTGCCATGGTCCAACCGGAATCGACTCGAACACCTCAACGTTGGCCGGCACGCTCGCATCGTCCGGAAAAATCAACCGAAAATCTGCCGGCAGCACACCAATCACCGTCGACCGGTGCCGCCCGTAACGCACCGACCGTCCGACAATCGACGCATCCGACCCGAACCG
>DASZYN010000555.1:0-1819 GCA_035545435.1 Acidobacteriaceae bacterium
CGGGCACGACGCCGCCAGAATCCGATCTTTGTTCCCGACAATCAGCTCCGTATTCGTGCCGATATCCATAATCGCGACCCGCCGCGTCTCATGTGCCAGATCCACCGCCAGCATGCACGCCGCCGCATCCGCGCCCACATGCCCGCTGATAATCGGCGCCCCCCACACCCGCGCCTTCGGATGAATCGGCAGCAGACTCCGCAGTCCGCTCTGCTCCAGACTCGTCGTCGACCGCTTGCCTTCCTCCATCTCGATTTCCGTGATCGACCGGTACGGCGTCTGCCCAATCGAGTACACGTTCTGCCGAAAGAACAAATCCCGCATCGTGGAGTTGCCGACCACAACCATCTCGTAAATCGTCTTTGGGTCGACGGGAAACTTCTCGATCGCATGGCTCAGATATCCCGCCAGCGTTCGCATCAGCAGTCTGCCTGGATGATCGGTATCGTAGGCAATCCGCGACATCACCTCGGCCCCGCCGAATCGCTGCGGATTCTCAAAAGACGTATCGGCGATCAGTTCGCCCGTTTCCAGATTCAAGAGCCGTACCACCACCGTCGTCGTGCCCAGATCCATCGCAAGGCCGTGGATTGCGCTTACGCCCGGACCGCCGCAGCGATCCACTTCCACACCATCGATCAGAATCCGGTCGCCATCGCGTGTCACCGCCGGATCCAGCTCCATCGCCCGGCCGCTCACCGGCAACCCCACAGCATGCCGCTCGATGCGCATCTGCCCCCGTCGCATCGTGTGGCAGCGCACATGCCCGCTCTCGCCCGTAACGTACGTCTGACACGAAAGCCGGAACTTCCCCTTCAGGTGCCGCTCCGCCTCCGTCATCGGCGAAAGCAGCTCGGCGCCTTCCACCACCTCCACCATGCATTCTTTGCACTTGCCCTGCTTGCGGCACGACGTCGGCACCTCGATCCCGAGCGCCTCCGCCTGATCGAACAGCGAGAGCCCGCCCTCTGCCGCGGCCGATTGTCCGTTGATGGTGAGCTGCACCGCCATTTCGTTCAGGAACCTCTGCTGGACATGCGCGTTGAAAGGTCACGGCTTCAGCCGTGGCGTAAAGCCGTGAAGACCGGTCCGGCTTGAGCCGCTGAGGGAAGTCCTTCGAGGTCTCCGGATCTGCCTCTCAAACGTCCTTCCATCCCTTCGCTTCCAGCTCTGCCTTCACCGCCTCCGCCACTTCGCGCGCCGATCCCTCGCGCTCCTCTTCCTCGCTCCACTTCCACTGCGCCAGATAATCATCGGCGTCCTGCAACCCGCGCTTCGCCGCCAGGATATCCACCTGCTGCATAAACTTTCCATCCAGCATCAGCGAGACGTCCTCTTCCTCGTCTTCAGCCTTCACCTGGGTGGGGATTTCCTGCCAATAGAGGACTTTATAGATGGCCATAGCCGATTCCTAAGTCGTCGCTGCCGCGGTCTGCTCCGCCAGGCGCAGAAACAGATCGACTGCCGCCGATGCGTTCGCCCCGTAGCCATCCGCGCCAATCTCATCGGCGAACATCTGGCTGATGGGCGCGCCCCCCACCGCCATCTTGATCTCCGTCCGGCCCGCCGCCTCGAATCCATCGATGACCGTCTTCATGTACATCATGGTCGTCGTCAGCAGCGCGCTCATCCCGATAATGGTCGGCTTCACCCTGTCCGCCGCGGCCATAAACTTCTCCAGGCTTTGGTCCACGCCGATATCGTGCACCTCGAACCCCGCGCCCTCCGCCATCATGCTCACCAGATTCTTCCCGATGTCATGCAGATCGCCGCGCACCGTGCCCATCAGCAGCACGCCCTTCGGCCTTGTGGTGCTGTC
>DASZYN010000556.1:0-3241 GCA_035545435.1 Acidobacteriaceae bacterium
GCGGTTTGGCGCAGAAAGATGGTGGAAAACCCCGGTACTAAGGTAACGAAGGCCGGAGAAACCGCTTGCATCGCCGGATGCCCCGGGTAAACTATTGGAAAGGGATCGGTAGACGATCCCTTTTTCATTGGGGGCGTCTCCGTAGTTGGCTCTTGCGGTCTTTCGCCGGCGAGAGGGGTAAACCAACGGGGGATGCCGTTACGACAGAGGGCAAGACCGAAACGGGAACCGGGCTACGTTGTCCGGTTTGTTACCATTGATAAGTCACGGATTTCAAAGGGCGGAGTGCAGCAAGGGAAAAACGCTCTGCACAATTCCTGCAACGTACGATTACCTGAGTACTTGATCCCACGAATGGTCGGTTGACCTGCAATCAGGCTACTGTTAACTTTCAAGCCACAAAAACAAAACAGTCTGTACCCGCTGTCTTGCCCTGGCTTCGAAAGATCGATTGAGGGGTTCTCCGAGAGTATCCGGAAAAACTGGCATTGCGCACGCGTTTCTACATCATTTTCGTTGCACGCGAGAAGGACGGGCGTCTCCGCAAGATCCCGATCCCCCTTTACTACGCCGGAGTGTTTGTTGCCGCGGCAGTAGTGGGGGCGTTCACGATCACCGGGATGGCCGGCTCCTACACGCGCATGCTGATGAAGACCGCCAGCTTCAATCAGGTGCGGCAACAGCAGGAAGCGCTGCGCAAGGACTACAGCCAGCTGCAGCGTGAGGCCCACGAGAAAGACATCCAGGCGGCTAGCCTGGGTTCGCTGGCCAGCGAAGTAAGCGCACTGTACGGTCTGCGCAAGAGCCTGGTGGCAAAAGCCGCGGCCACCCATGTCACGCCCGGAAGTCCGGACACTCCGGCAGCCTTTACCGAGCAGACCTATTCCCAGTCTCTGGATCAGCTGGCTCTGCTCCGGGCGAGCGCGCTGTCGGGCGGGCTGCGGACCTTCAGCGCGGGAATGGCATCGAATGTCCCGGCCGACTGGGTGAATCTGGCGGGAGCGCCGTCCCTGTGGCCGATCATAGGGCCCATCACAAGCTCCTTTGGGGAGCGTCAGGACCCGTTCAATGGGGAAGGCGCTTTCCATTCGGGCGTCGACATTTCCGGGACGTTCGGCGAGCCGGTGCGTGCGACCGCGGATGGCATAGTTGAAGTGGCCTCGATGGCCAGCGGATACGGCCGCGAGATTCTGGTGAAGCACAGCAACGGGATTGAGACGCTGTACGGGCATTTGTCCGGGTTCGCAGTGACAGCGGGATCGGAAGTGCGCCGCGGCCAGGTGATTGGCTACGTCGGCATGAGTGGCCGGACAACGGGGCCGCACCTGCACTATGAGGTCCGCATCCACAACACGCCGGTGAATCCGTACCGCTATCTGCGCGAGACCGTGCAGCAGCTGGCGACGGCCGATGCCGCTGCCAATGCCGGGATGAGCAAGGGCGGCTACTGACCCGAGCCCCGGGTCGCAGAACAGCTGGCCGAGTGTCAGGGTAAGCTGTTCAGCATGCTGAAAAGCATCACTCCTTTTTTCATCGTGGACAATCTGCAGGCGACGATCGACTTCTACGAGTCGAAGCTCGGCTTCAGTGTGCGGTACAAGGGCGGCGGCGACGCGGAGTCCGAGGATTACTGGGTGTTCATGGGCCGCGATCAGGTCATGCTGATGTTCAAGGCCATCGCACCAGACATTCATCCTCAGTCGAACTCTTCACGGCACGAGTGGGCCCGATGGGACGCCTATCTCTACACTGACGATCCGGACGGGCTGTATCAGGCATACCTGGGCCAGGGAGTTCGCATGCACTCGGAGTTGGCGAACACAAGCGACGGGTTGCGGGCGTTCGAGGTGAAGGACAACAGCGGCTATGTGTTGTGCTTCGGACGGCTCGTGGAGAAGTAGCTCCGCTGGTCGAACGCGGCCTACTTTTTGAATGGCTGCTGATTCGTAATCGCCGGGCGCTCCGCGGACTGCGCCTGGAGCTCTTTCGCCGTCGCCTGGACTTCCCGGAAGAAACGCAGGAAATTCGCTCCCAGAATCTTGCGGCAGTCTTCCGGCGAATAGCCGCGCTCCATCAGCGCTGCCGTGATCTTCGGCAGATCGGCCGCAGAGTCCATGCCTTCGGGGGAGGAAGGGATGCCGTCGAAATCCGACCCGAGGCCGACGTGGTCGATGCCGGCGACTTTTGCAACGTGGTCGATGTGATCGATCAGCGCGCTGAGCGGCGGGCGGGGAATCTTCGATGCCCACTGCTTGTCAAGCGCGTCGGTCATCTCGTACGTGATGGTCTTGCCTTCGGCCTTCCACTGCGCGATCTGCGCGTCTTCACCGGCCTTCCGCTCCGCAGCCTGCGCCCTCCAGGCTTGCCACCAGGCGTCGGAGATGAATCCAGAATAGAAATTCACCATCACCACGCCGCCCTTGCTGTTGGGGCCGCCGCTGCGGGCGACAGCGCGCAGCATGTCGTCGGTCATATTGCGCGGGACGTTGGTGAGCGCGCGCGCTGCGGAGTGCGAAGCGAAAACGGGCGCGCGTGAAGTGATGACGGCGCGGTAGAAAGTCTTGTCGGAAACGTGGGAGATGTCAACCATCATCCCCAGGCGGTTCATCTCGTAGACGACGTCCTTACCAAAATCCGACAGGCCATCCTCGGTATGGTGGACGTTCGGGTCGTCGGCGTCGCCCGAGGAGTCGGCCCAGCTGTTTGAGTTCGACCACGTAAGCGTCATGTAGCGGACGCCGAGACGGTAGTAGTCGCGCAGCAGGCCGAGGGAGTCCTCGATGGAGTGGCCGCCCTCAATGCCCATCAGCGCGGCGAGCTTGTGCTCGCGATGGGCGCGCAGGATGTCCTCGGGGGAATACGCCATCATCATCTTGTCGGGATGCCGCAGCGCCTGCTGATGGACAGCGTCAATCAATTCCAGCGTCCGCCGCGCATAGTGGCCCTCGTTCAGCTTGGGCTCAACCCAGATGGAAAAGAACTCAGCGCCGAGGTTCCCCTGCTTCGCGGACTCAAAGTTAAGATACCCGCCGTCGAGAGGCTCGGTGAGGTCGTAGTGGTCATCCAGCATGCGCTGAGGCGTGTCGGCGTGCGTGTCGATGACGATGGCGGAGCGATGAACGGCGGCTGCGGTCTGGGGAGCGCGTTTGTGGGCCATTTTTGCGGTGGGCTGCGGTCTGGAGGAAAGTGGAATCGACAAAGTCAGGGCAACGAGGGCGAGTGGCCGCAGAGGCATCATGCT
>DASZYN010000557.1:0-11226 GCA_035545435.1 Acidobacteriaceae bacterium
GCGCTCGATCCTGTAACCCAGTCTCAGATCGTCGATCTGCTCAGGAATCTGAATCGCCGCCATAGCATGACGCTCCTCTATATCTCGCACGATCTGACCTCAGTGATCCGTCTCTGCGACCGGGTCGCCGTCCTGCACGAAGGCTCCCTCGTCGAGAACGTTCCCGTTGGACAACTCAATGAGGTTCGACACCCGGCCTCCCTGTCTCTGCTGCGTGCGCTTCCGGCTCCCCCGGAGATGCTGCTCCGCTTTCGAGACGATACTGCCGCAGAGGAGTTACTACAGACACCTGATTACCTGCGGAAATAACGGAAGCCCGCCCCCTTACCACAACACTGCCATTGTTGGTTTTCACGAGCGCTCATACCTTACGAAGTGTGCAGGGCATGCATGATCCCAGGTCTCCCCAGAGACAAAATGCAGCCCACACAGGATCCCGAGAGCAAGTGAACTCGATGATCCCGGAGATCGTAAGACAATGTTCCGTTCCCTGTTTCGTCTGCCTGTGGTTCTCGGTACTCTCGTCGCCGTTTCCGCCACCAGCTTCGCGGCGAAGGCCCCGGCCTCGAATATCAAGATCTCGCCCGACCTGGCGTCGTCCCCATCGTCGGCAAGCCAGCCGGTCATCATTCAGTACTACAACGCGCCGTCTCCCCTCGAGACCGGACTACTCGGTCTGGTGGGTGGACTGCTCAAAGGCGTTCTTGGAACGATCAACGCTGTGGTGGCCGATGTCACCCCCGCCCGCCTCAATCTCATTGCCGCCGATCCGAACGTCCGCTACATTTCTCCGGATCGCTCTCTTGGCGCGCGTGGCGTGGGCAACATTACTGCCGCTGAGTTCACCAGCGAGCCCATCAACGCGCCGGCAGTGTGGCAGCAGGGCTACAAAGGCACCAACATCGGCGTCGCCGTCATCGACAGCGGCATCACCCCGGTTGCGGACCTTGGCCAGAACCCTGGTCTTCCCTCTCTCAACTCGGTCAGCTACCTGCTTGCATCGCTCGGTCAGGTGGCTCCCGGCGCGACGGGACGCATCGTCTATAGCCAGAACTTTGTTGCCAACCAGCACGACGCCCTCGACCACTTCGGCCACGGAACCCACGTCGCCGGACTGATCGCCGGCAACGGCTCGCAGTCCAGCGGACGTCAGTACTTCCGCAGCTTTATCGGTTCGGCTCCGAACGCCAACCTCATCAACCTGCGCGTTCTGGACGAGAACGGCGCGGGCACCGACTCCGCCGTGATTGCGGCCATTGAGCGTGCGATCGCGCTGAAGAACAAATACAACATCAGAGTCATCAATCTTTCTCTCGGCCGCCCGATCTACGAGAGCTATAAGCTCGATCCGCTTTGCCAGGCAGTGGAACAGGCGTGGAAGGCAGGAATCGTTGTGGTGGTCGCGGCAGGTAATGATGGCCGCGATTTGAACCTGAACCCTGAGGGCTATGGAACGATCGATGCCCCCGGCAACGACCCGTACGCACTGACCGTCGGAGCGATGAACACTCGCGAAACCGCCTCGGTTCAGGACGACATTATCGCCAGCTACAGTTCGAAGGGGCCGTCTTTCATCGATCACGTAGTGAAGCCGGACGTTGTCGCACCCGGCAATCTGCTCTCGAGCCTGCAATATTCGAACGATTCACTGGCTCAGAACAATCCTTCGTTCTACACCCTGTATTCCTTCTACCGGAACAAAGGCTCTGAGACGCCGTCTGCGGATTACTTCCCGCTGAGTGGAACCAGCATGGCGACCGGCGTCACCAGCGGCGCAATCGCTGACTTATTGCAGGCTTCGCCGCAGCTAACTCCGGATCAGGTCAAAGCTCTCGTCATGGTCAATGCGGATCGCAGCTATTTCCCTGTTTCGAGCAGCGTGACTGATGAAGGCATTGAGTACAAGGCGAACTACGATGTGTTCACGATTGGCGCAGGCTATCTCGATATCGCCGCCACGGTGAACGCAGCCGTGAGTCATCGTCAGCACGTGCCGGCCGGCACCGCCATGTCTCCTGTTGCCGTTTACGATGAGGCAACCGGAAACACCACTGTAGTGATCGACGACAGCTCTCTCTGGTCCTCGACAGGACTCTGGTCCGCCGGCAGCGTCTATGGGAGCCGCGCGTTCATCACCTCCGGCAGCGGCAGCGATGCTGTTTGGGGTTCGACCGCTCTGTGGGGCAGGAGCGATCCCGACGGCTACACCGCTCTGTGGGGACGCACCGCCCTGTGGGGAAGAGATACACCGGAAGCAGAGACCGCACTCTGGGGCAGAAATTCAACCGAAGGCCAAACGGCTTTGTGGGGAAGATCCGACCCTGGAGACACCAACGTCTCCGTGCAATTTTGATTTGAAGCTTGCCGCTGGCTAATCTCCCGCATCCTGACAACAGGAACGGAAAACCATCCGCAAACGTCGGGGGATTGCTAGAGCGGTGTGATCGTTAGCACCGTGATGTCGTCTTCCTGTCCAAACCGGCAGGCAGCGTCGGCAATTTCACCGGCAGTCAGTCGGGTCAGAGCCGCTAACTGCTCGAATCCAAGCAACTCTCCTGACGCTGATCGCGCCTCGGGCACGCCATCCGACATAAGAACCAGCCGCTCGCCGGGCGGAACTTTCCCTTGTACTTCTGAGTAAGTCGAGCCAGGAACTAATCCAAGTGGCAATGCCGGGATCGTCTCCAGCTCCTCACCGGAGATATACGGTGCTATGTGCCCGGCATTCGCTAGCGTGAAATCGCCGCCCGGCGCTATGCGCAAACAGCAAGCGGTCGTAAATCCCAGCTGTCCCTGTGCTACCAGAGCATTGTTCAGATGAAAAAGAATCTCCGCAGGCTCTTCCGACGTCTCGCGGCTCAACACGCCAAGAATCATCGCCACCCGCATCGCTGCGGTGAGCCCCTTGCCCGAAACATCCCCCACAATCGCGAGCAGAGATCCGTCACCGCTGGGCTGAACGTAAAAGAAATCTCCGCCAGCCTCCTTTGCGGGGAGGTAGACCGAGTCGACCTGGAATCCAGGCGTGGGCCGCGAGGCGCTTTCGAGCAGCAACTGCTGCACAGCGCTGGCAGCCTTGAGTTCGGCGGCGTACTCTGCGCGCTCGCGCTCAGAGCTCACCATGTCCGAGAAAAGCCGAGCCTTCTCCAGCGCCGTCGCCGTCTGCAGACCGATCGTGTTCAGCAGCTTCAGATCGGCCGATGAGTAATGCCCGCCTTCGTCCGAATGAGCGAGCGCAATGACTCCTACAGTTCGCTCTCCCGCACGCAGGGGCGCGGCGAGCATCGCTCCCGCTCCCTGACCGTTGCGTGAGGAAGAGTCCGGCTGATCGTTGACAATCTCAGCTACACCGCGCTCCAGAATGGAAGCGACCAGCGCGGACCGCGGACCGATCGCGCTCGTCTCCGCATCCTCATCTCCGATGCGAGCCAGAGTCTGCAAAGCTCCCGTCTGATCCATGAACAGAACCACGCCGCGGTTCGCCGCGATCAGCCGTTGCGCCTGATCCAGAGCCGCCTTCGCGATCGCCTCCCCATCCAGCAGCGGAGCCAGCTGCTCCGACAGTTCCTCGATGAGATGAATTTCGCGATAAAGATGCAGCACCTCGGCCGCCATGGCGCGACCTTCCGCCTCACGCGCAGCCATCTGCGAAAGCAGCAGCGCGATAGCGCGCGCCGAACCTTCATCTCCGGCTACAACTCCGAGCTGAGCGCCCTCATGAAGAATCGGAACCGAAGTTTTGGAATTCGCAGGCGAACTTTGGCCGACGAGCGCCCGGCCCTGGCTGTCGGCAATCGCCAAATCGCCGCCCACGGCAATAAGGATCGCCTGCAGCGCCGCATGGCTGGTGGATCGCGGGCCAGCCACCGCCTTCAAACTGATCCCGGGCATGAAAGCTTAATCCCCGATCGCCGTCAGACCCAGCACCGAACGTGCCTTCGCCAGCAGAGCATCCGGATCGAAAGGCTTGGTCATATAAAGGTCCGCGCCGACTTCCTGTCCGCGCTGACGATCGAACTCCTGCCCCTTAGCCGTCAGCAGGACGATATGAATGTGCCCCAGACCAAGCTGATTCTTGACCGTGTTGCACACGTCGAAGCCATTCAGCCGCGGCATCATCACGTCGAGAAAAACAAGGTTCGGCTCCTCCGCCCGAATGGTGGCCAGCGCCTCCTCGCCATTGGTGGCGGTCAGCAGTTCCACCCCGTCGTCTTCCAGCTCTTCCAGAGCCTGCTGGATCAGCGTGCGCAGGTGAGGTTCATCGTCGACGATCAGAATCTTCGGTGTCATGAGTAAATGAGAAAGAGTACGTTCTCCAGCCCCTTTTCAAACCGCAGTGAGCGAACTCCATCGCTGCTCGACAGCAGCGAATTCAGAATGATGATGTCCGGACGCGAAGTAACGGCGCGAGTCACCAGATCCTTGCCATCGGAATCCACCACCTGGTAGCCGCGCGCTTCCAGCACATCGGTCAGGGTGCGAATCGTCGACGCGTCCTCGTCCACCACCATCACTTTCTTCTTCGATTTGCCCTGCCCCAGCAGCGAATCCACTTCGTGGAACAGCGACTTGGTGTCGATCGGCTTGGTCAGATAGCGATCCACTCCGAGCCGGAAGCCACGCTCCTTGTCCTCCACGATGGAAAGAATGATGATCGGAATATCCATCGTCGCGGGATCGTTCTTCAGCACCGCCGCCACATCGAAGCCGTTCATCTCCGGCATCATCACGTCAAGAATCACCAGGCCCGGCATCTCTTCGCGAATCAGCGCCAGCGCCTTGCGCCCGTCCTCGGCGAGGCGCACGGCGTAGCCAGCCTCAGTGAGTTCCTGCTGCAGCAGCGACCGAATATTCGGATCGTCATCGACCACCAGCACCGATTTCGACCGCCCGTTCTGCGCCACCACGGTATCCCGCAACTGGCGTACCAGCGATTCGAAGTCCAGAGATCTTCTCTCCGGCAGCAACGGCAGTTGTGCCGACTTCGCGGTAATCGGCAGCGTGAACAGGAAGGTGCTGCCCCGTCCCGGCTCGCTCTCTACCCAGATCCGCCCGCCGTGATACTCCACGATCTCCTTGCAGATCGGCAGCCCAAGCCCGGTTCCCTTCGGTTTGTCGGTCAGCGTGTCGCCGACCTGTTTGAATTTCTCGAAGACCTTGCTCTGATCGCCGGCGGCGATCCCAATGCCGGAATCCTTCACGCTGACCACCAGTTCGTTGTCGCGCTGGTGAGCCGCGCAGGCAATCGAACCCGAGTCGGTGAATTTCACTGCATTAGAAATCAGATTGATCACAACCTGAATCAGGCGGTCCTGATCGCCCGTTATTGGTGGCAGATCCAAATCGACATCTCGAATCAGGTGCAGCCTCTTCGCTTCAAAGAGCGATGCGGTGGCTGCGGTTGCGCGCTCGATCACATCGGCAATCGAGACCGTGCTCAGGTTCCACGTGAACTTGCCGGCTTCAATCTTGGCCAGATCCAGCACGTCGTCGATCAGCTTCGTCAGGCGCTCGCCCTCGCTCACCACCACATCGAGGTTCTCGATCACCTGCTGCTTGGCCTGCTGCACCTTGCGATCGTCTCCAGTGATGAGCGGGAAAAGCCTTTCCTGCAGGCGTCGCCGAATAATCTTCGCGAATCCCAAAACCGACGTCAGCGGCGTCCGCAATTCATGACTCACGGTCGACAGGAATGAACTCTTCGCCGCATCCGCTTCTTCGGCCGCCGCGCGCGCCTGGCGCGTTTCGTCGAAGAGCCTTGCGTTATAGAAAGCCACACCTACGGCTGAAGCAATCGTCGAGAGCAGCCGTTGATCGGCCTCCGTGAACCGTCCTTCCTGATCGGTCGACTGCACGCTGATGACGCCAATCGCCTGGCCGCCGGAGTGAATCGGCACTCCAAGATAGGATGCCGTCGACCGCCCCACTTTCTCGATTCCCAGCTTCGTCCGATTGGCGTCCAGATCCTCGTTGATGAGCAACGGCTGCCCGGTGCGGATGATCTGCGAGGTCAGTCCCGTGCCGAAAGGGCGCGACGGCGCCTCTTCGCCCCACGTGTAAGGGAAGTGCAGCATCATGGTCGCTCGATCGAGCAGCGCCAGATACACAACCGGCGCGTGGAAAACATCGCGCACCTGATCGCCCACAAACTGGATCAGCCGATCCCGGTCCAGCTGGCTGGCCAGCGCCTGCGTGATGCGGTTGATCGTCACCAGCTCCGCGGCCCGCTCGCTCACCTCGCGCTCTCGCTGGTTAATCGTCTGATAGGCGTTCGCGTTGTCGAGCGCGATCGTCGTATACGCCGCCAGATTCTCCAGCAGGCTCAGATGCTGCTCCGTGTAGGCGTTCTTTTTGAAGCTCTGCACGCTCAGCACGCCCAGCACACGATCCTGTGCGATCAGTGGCAGATAGATCATCGACGCCGGTGGTTGCGCGGCGCTTCCATCTTCCAGCGTCCGAGCACCGTGATCGTACGAGGCGATGTATTTCGAAGACTCGGTCGCAACATCGTTCAGCAGAATCGGCTTGCGATGATCGATACACCACACCGCCAGCTGATTCTTGTCGTCAGTGCTGCGCGTGTAGGGTGCATACCGTATCCCGTTCTCGATGGCGAGGCTGTATTCGATGAGCCGTTTTTCCGGACGATAAAGCCCGACCCCGAAGATGCTCGCATCGACAATCTGGTTCACGCGCTCATAAAGCCGGAACAGGATCGTACTCAGATCGAGCGAGGCGGTGATCTCCTTGCCGATGTCGCTCAGCAGCTCGATGCTTTCCTTCTGCGCCGAAATCTCTGTTGCCTGTGCGCGAATCTCCTGCGTGCGCGCGCTGACCGTTGCCTCCAGCTCCCTTGCCTGTGCCTCCAGTTCCACCGTGCGGCGACGCGCCTTCGCGCGCTCGTAACGGATAATCGCCGTCCAGATCGCGAAGGTGCTCAGCAAAAAGAGCAGCGCATACAGAACGTAGGCCAGAGTCGAGCGGTACCACGGAGGCAGAATCGTGAAACTGAAATCGCCTTCCTCGCCCACCCGCCCATCGTCGGCCCGCGAGCGCACGCGGAAACGATACGTTCCCGGCCCCAGCCCGCTGTAGTTTGCCTCCTTCTGTTTGCCCCAGTCCGACCAGTCGTGGTCCGCCCCTTCCAGGAGGTACTGATAACTCGTGCCGCTCGGGTTGCCAAACGTGATGGCGGCAAATTCAAAGCGCATCGCGCTGGTTCCGGCCGGGAGCCGCAGCGTCGGCCGATCCGCAACCTGCACACCACCGAACACGGTCTGCTTGCCCGCACTGACCTGGCGGATCAGTGTCTGGAAGGGCTGAGTGGAACTGGCGGTGGCGCCAGGATTGAACCGCAGCAGGCGCTCTCCGGTGACCCAGATGCCGTCCGCCTCGTTGTGCATCAGGAAAGTGCGGAAGCGCAGCAGAATCCGGTACCGATCTTCGTCGACATTCCATTTTCCATCGGCGCCGGGACGGAACAGTCCCAGCCGTATGTTGTCCGACGAAGTCGTCTCACTCCAGACGCTGCCGTCGGGATTGGGCGACAGAACCGCCGAAGCATCCGGACCATCGACGGGCAGCAGAAACGTGTCATCGACAACGAAGCGATGCGCCGCGTAGTCCCATCGATAGATGTGCTTCGCGCGGTCCATCGTGGTATAGAGATCTTTGCCCACCAGCTCCGCATCGGACGACCCCTCCGGCAGGCCCTCCGCTTTGCCGACCGCCTCGAAATGCGAATCTCGCATGCCCGTGGGCGCGACATGTCCGCGCAGCATCTTGCCGTCCGCTCCACTGACCCACAGATAGCCTTCCGAATCCTCAGCGAAGTTGCGGGCTTCATAGATCAGGCCGGGCGCGCGGCCTTCATCGACCCAGGCATGACCGTCCCAGCGCATCGAGCCCACCCCATCCGAGTGGCCGATGAACACGCGCGATGGCGTAAGCCGTGATTGCACCAGGGCGTAGGTCTGTTCGGCCAGATCCTGCACGCCCGCCATCGCCGGAACCATCTGGTCGCCCTTCAGCTTCATCACGCCTTCGCTGGTCGCGATCAGCAGCTGGTCCGGCGTCTTGCCCGCCGGATCTTTGAATACCAGCAGGGTCCAGCCCTGGTTCGGATGGCCCTGCAGCGGTATCAGCGTCGGTACGCCGGTCTTTGCATCGACGCCCAGCCTGCCCGCCGCCGCCGTGGTGCCGGTTGTCGTCGTGTAGACGTTGCCGTTAAACTGCGCCACGTCGTAAATGGGAATGGTGGAGAAGATCGAGATGGGCGAGTTGATCTCCACGCGCGCCACTCCGCCCTCCGTGCCCACCCACAGCGCTTTGTCGCGATCGACAAAGGCCGAGAGTGCGTCCGGGTCCGGAAGTCCGGAGTGCTGGTCGAGAATCTCCCGCAGCTTCCCATCGTGATCGAGGACGGCCATGCCGCCCCCGTTGGTGGTGACGCCGATGCCCCCATCCGGCAGAATCACGGACGTATACGGCGGGAACTTGTGGAAGAAGTCATCGGCCCCGGTTGGAAACGGTTTGACCTTCTGGCCGTCGTACAGCGTCAGCGGCTTGCCGCGTGCCGAGACGAGGATCTGACCGTTGTCCCAGGGATAGAGGAAGAGCTTGATGGAGTCCTTGTACGCATCGCCGCCCGGGACGGGCCGCAATTCATCACCGACAATTTCCTCCAGGCCAATTCCCTGCTGCGCCGTATAAATATGTCCGCGCACTTCTGAGAGCGCCTGGTACCGCTGAGCCGGCTGTTGCGGCTTCCACACCTGCATGCGCGTGCCGTCCCACCGCAGCAGTTCCTCATACGAGCGAAAGAAGACTCCATGCTCCGTTGCCAGAGCCTGCCAGACATCGGTGAAACCTCGATCCTGGGTGGCTATCTTGTCGCGCAGCGAAACAAACTGCAGCTGCCCCGTTGCGTCCGGAGCCAGATAGCCAACGTTCCCGTTGGCGCCCAGCCAGATCGTGCCATCGTTGTCCAGAGCCAGCGATCGAATCACGCTGGTTGCCAGAAAGATCTTGCGCCAGGTAACGCCGTCGTATTGCATCAGCGCGCCGCCGGAGGCGCCAATGTACATCAGGCCGCGGCGATCCTGAGCAATCGTCCAAACCTGAGGCCCCCCGTTGTAGTCCTTGACCGAGTAGAACTGCACCACCGGCATGCCGGCTTCCGGCTTTCCGGGAGCCGCTTCAGCGGCGCTGCTTGTTCCTGCGACAGCGCAGGGCAGCAGTGAAGACAGGGCGAGGAGCGCCACCAGCCAGAGACGCGGACGGATGCGGAGGGCCAATCGGATACCAGGGTCGATCAGTTGCTGGGGCTAAGAATGAACAGGGGGAACTTGAGGCCCGAGCTTAACATGCAGAATCCTCAGGTGCAAGAGATCGAGACGGCTCCAGAAAGTGGCCCCGGAACCTGAAACGACTGGAAGCGAAGCCTGTATATTGCTCCGTGACAGGACCACTGAGTCAGAGGCCCGGCGAACTCTCCGGTTGGTTACAAGCGCCTCTGGTGAACCCATGTCTTCACCCAGGGATCCAACCCGCAGAGAGTTCCTGACCGTCGGTTCAGCTGCGGCGTTGGCCGCTGCTGCCACCGCGGTGGGCGCCCAGACGAATGCACTTCCGCTGGATACGGCGAATCTCTCTTCCGCAACTGCGGGGTCCGACGATCCGTTCCATGTTCAGTCCCAACGAACATTCAGCGGGGAGACAGCCACGCAGGTGGCGATGCCCCTGGGCGGCATCGGCTCTGGGTGCATCTGCCTGAACGGATACGGCGGCCTGCAGGATTTTTCGATCCGCACGCGGCCCGAGACTTCTTCCCTGCCGGAAGGCTTCACGTCGGACTCGCCCGAGGCGGGGTTCGCGTTGCTCCACATCAAAGGCGCCAACAGCGTCACCAAACTGGTCGAGGGGCCATTTCCTGTATTCAAAATCTTCGATCAGGGACTGCAGGGCCAGGGATTGCGCCGCGGAGGTTTCGAAGGGTTTCCGCGGTTCGCCAAAGCCACCTTTCGCGGACAGTATCCCTTCGGCAAGGTAGATTTCAACGATCCCCTCCTTCCGCTGCATGTGACTCTGGTCGGCTGGAATCCCTTCATCCCCCTGGACGATAAAAACTCCGGGATTCCCTGCGTGATTCTGGAATACAGCTTGTCCAACAATTCCGCAGCGCCGGTCGAGTACGAGTTCTCTTATCACCTGTCGCATTTAGCTCCCGGATGCCAGCCGGATCAGGCGGCCAGCCTGAACACAGTCATTCCCGGCAAGGGCGTCTTCCTCCACAATCGCGAAGCCGCCCATGCTGAATCGTATGGCAGCGCAACGCTCACAGTCATCGGCGCCACCCCGCGCATCAAGGGGATGTGGCTGCGCAGCCCAGGGTGGGAGTTCGATTCGCTCTCCGCGCTCTGGCGAGAAGTATCTTCCGGGAAATTCACGGCGAACGACGGATCGAACGATGTGGATACGGCCGGCAGGAACGGAGCCTCCCTCCTGCTGGAAGGCACGCTGGCGCCCGGCGAATCGCGAACTTATCCAATTGTCATTGCCTGGCATTTTCCCAACTGCTATCTGCAGGACGGTGGCGTGTCAGTAGCTGCCAACGTGAAGGGCAGCCCAGGATGCCGCGATGTCACCAGTGCGCCGCCCTGGAGACCATGGTATGTAACCGCCTGGAGCGACGCGCGCGACGTCGCGGTTTACGTAGAGAAGGAGTACGCGTCCCTGCGCCAGCGCACCATGCAGTTTCACGACGCGCTTTTCTCTTCCACGCTGCCTCGCAGTGTCCTCGATGCGGTCTCGGCCAATCTCGGCATTCTCAAGTCGCCCACCGTTCTCCGCGAAGAGAACGGAAACCTGTGGGGCTGGGAAGGCTGCTTTCCCGACAGCGGCTGTTGCCACGGATCCTGCACGCACGTGTGGAACTACGCCCAGGCGTTTCCAAATCTTTATCCGCAACTGGAACGCACTCTGCGCGAATTGGAACTCGTTCGTTCGATGGACGAACACGGCCATGTGAATTTCCGCGGAGCCATTCCCGATGGGCCGGTACCCCACGATGGGCCAGCCGCCGCTGACGGGCAACTCGGCGGCATCATGAAGCTTTACCGCGACTGGCAGATCTCCGGGGACACGGCATGGCTCAATAAGCTGTACCCGCTGGCGAAGCGCAGCCTGGATTACTGCATTCATCAGTGGGATCCGGATCATCGCGGA
>DASZYN010000558.1:0-1820 GCA_035545435.1 Acidobacteriaceae bacterium
GCGCTCGATCATGCGCTCGCGATCGACAAGCACACCTATTACGAGAAGCTGACGACGGACGACGATTTTAAGGACCTGGTGGCGAGTCCGGAGGGGCAAAAGCTGTTGAGTGCCTATAAACCATAACGCCCTCGACCGCCGAGATCCATGAGGATCAAAAACAACAAAGCCCCGGCGCAGGCCGGGGCTTTTCCTGTTGCTGTGGCGCTTGCTTACATCTGCGCGTGTTCCATCTCGTGCTCTTCCTCGTCCGACCCGTGCCGGCGCAGCAGGTTGGGCAGGTTTTGCGAGAAGGCCGAACGCGGCATGACCATATCGCAGCCGGCTTCCAGTGCCTTGGCCTTGAGATCGCCCTGCAGGTGGGAGAGGAATCCGATGACCGAGGTTCCCTTCTTGATCTTCGATTTGATCTTGGGGATCAGCGTCATTGGCTTGGCCGCGGCGTTGTTCAGATCGAAGACGATCAGCGACGGCCGCTCTTCTTCCGGAGCCTCAAAAATTCTCGCGATGGTCTCGGGCTCATTCTTCACAAAGGCGACCTTGATGCCGAGCTTGCGCGCGGTCTCATTGATCTTGGCGAAGAAGAAGAGGTCCTCGATGAAGAGGAGGATACGGGTCGGAGCGTCCTCGCGGATGGGAGGCGGTGGCGGCTCCCAGGTGGCCTGGTGCTCGGCGTAGTGGCCGTTGCCGTTCACGTTGCCGTTGCGGAACTCGATGGTCGATGGAGGCGAGTCGGCGACGTTGCCATTCACCGTACGATAGCTGTGGTCCATGGGGCCGACAAAGGTACGCTCGCGGCGCTGCTTGCCGCGGCGGCGTCCTCCGCCCTGACCGTTGCCGTTGCCATTATTGAAGAAGCGCTGCTGGCTGGAGGGCTGCGGCTTGGGCGGCTTCGGCCTGAAGGTGGGGGGCGGTTGCTGGTTCTGAGGCTGCGCCTGCTGCTGGCCCTGGCCGTTGGCCTGGGCGCCGCCCTTGTTCCGGTTCCGCTTGCGGCGACGACGGCGGCGACGACCGCCACCGCCTCCTTCATCGTTGAATTGACCCTGATTCGCTGCCTGCGCCGGAGCGGCATTATCCGCGGGCTGAGGCTGGTTCTGCTCTGTTGTCATGCCTGCACTTCCTGTGCGACTGTCTGTTGCTGGCGCCGGCTTGGAGTACTCGCCTGGGTTGCGCTGCGATTCGTGGGTGACGCGCAGCAACCCTGACTCGCCGGGAGTCAGCAGCAGTGAAAAATTGTTGAGTTCCGGCCTACACCTGCTTGAACGCAACGCACATGGCCGGAAGGTTTATACAGCGACGCAACACGATGGACTGGGTTCCAGGGCCCCAATGGCTCCTGCTCTACAGCTGGAGGAGTGAGACGGGGGAACGCAACCGGCTGCCACGCCGATCAACGGAACGTACTGAAGTTGCCGTCCGATGCCGATTCAACCCTCGCACCCGGTAGCTTCTCTGCAAAAGCACAAACGACGACGGAGAAGGATGAACCGGGGTGATTCCTGACTCTCGAGAATTGCAGCGAGCCTCGCGGTTTTACCCAGCGTGGCATCAGCCGCTCGATAGGTAAAAATAATAGTACTCCCTCACGAGAGAACCTGACAAGTCCTTTGATGCCCCCGTTTGGCGCAGGGATCCCCAATTGGGACTATGGTTATGCACAGGCCGGGTCAGAGCCCGAAACAGAAAAGCCATCCGATGGATGGCTTTTCCGCGTGACAGCCAGTCACTGGCCTCCCTGAAGTTGCCCTTGACCTGGAACTAAGAGAACCGATGGATCAGGACATTTGTTCATTCCGGCCGGGGCAGAATCTCGAAGGACG
>DASZYN010000559.1:0-3337 GCA_035545435.1 Acidobacteriaceae bacterium
GAGACGAGGCCTGGTGTTGTCGATGACTCGGCCGGCGAAGTCGAGGGCACCCGCGGGATCGAGCGGCACAACAATGACGCCGCGCTGAATGCAGCCGAAGAAAGCGCCGATCCATTCGAGGCCGTTCGCGCCCCAGAGAACGACGCGTTCGCCGATGGGAATTTCGCGGCGCAGGAGTTCGGCAGCGAAACGGTCGGCGAGATCGGCGATCTGGTTCCAGGACGCAACGAGGCGGCGGTTGCCGCGATGGACGACGACAGCCGGTGCGTCGCCGAGGCGGCGGAAGTCGTCGAGGAACGTGATGAGGCTGGAACGCATGAGATCGCAAACTGCAACAGGCCGACCGCGAACACGCGGCCATTTAGGCCACCCGCGCCTGGATTCAGCTTAAACGCGGGCGAAGTCGATGTAGCCCTGGGCTGGGTCGGTTCTCACCAGCGAAACATGGATGCGGTCGCCGACGTCGACACCCTGCGCACCCTGGACGAGCATGCCGTCGACCGGAGGCTTGATCGTGCGGACAAAGGAACCATGTTGATTGACGCCGGTCACAATGGCGTCGAAGGTCTGACCGACGCGGCTGCTCATCGCGACTGCGGCAATGCGCTTCTGCATCTCGCGTGAGACTTTGCGCTCGGCATCTTCCATGCGCGTGCACTGCGTGGCAATGGAGGAGAGCTCGTCGTCGGAGTAGGGATTCGGTTTGCCCGCGATCATCGCCTTCACGATGCGCTGGATGACGAGATCGGCATAGCGGCGGTTGGGCGCGGTGGAATGCGTGTAGTCGTGCACGGCGAGTCCGAAGTGGCCGATGGGCTGCTGGCCAGGCGTTTCAAGGATGTATTCCCCGGGGCCAAGCAGCTTGATCACAGCAAGGGAAAGATCGGCAAAGTGATCGGGATCTTTGCGCTGCTGCTCGCAGAGGAAGTTGTGCAGCGGTTTAGGATCGGGCTCGGCAGGCAGCTCGGTTCCGCGTCTCGCAGCGAGTTCGACGATGCGTTCCCAGCGTTTTGGCGTGCGGACGACGCGGCGAATCGACGAATAGCCTTTGGTGTCGAGCATGCGGGCAACCGCGCCATTGGCGGCGATCATGAAGTCCTCGATGATCTGCGTGGCGCGGTTTTTGGTGTCGGCTTCGATGTCGATCTGGCCGTCGGTGAGGTGAATGGGGTGCGTCTCGATGGTCTCCAGATTGAGCGCGCCATGAGTGTCACGCTCCAGGCGAAGACGCTGTGCGATCTGGTCCTGCAGATGGAGTTGTTGCTGCAGATCGGGCGACGCTGCGACCTTGGGAGGCGCAGGCTGCCCCGAGAGCCATGCGCCGATGGAGGGATAAGCAAGCTGGGCTTTGTTCAGAACGCGGGCGAGGTAGATGTCAGCAGCAACGACGTGCGCCTGCGCATCAATGGTGAAATCGCCAACGACGGCGAGGCGTTCCTGATCCTGGAGCAGCGAAGTGGATCCGGTAGAGAGCTCCTCGGGCAGCATGGGGAAGATGTCGACGCCGGTATAGACCGTAGTGGTTTCGCGCAGAGCGTGCTGGTCGATGGGGGAGCCTTTGGGAACGAACGCATCGACGTCGGCGATGCCGATGAGGACGCGGGAATTGCCATCTGCGAGAGTTTCGACGAATTCAATCTGGTCGAGATCCTTCGAGGTGTCGTTATCGATGGACGACCAGAGGAGGGTGCGCAGGTCACGGGCGCCAGCGTCGGGCTGGGGAGGATGCGCGCGCAACTGTTCCAGCTGGGCAGCAATGGCCGGCGGATAATCCGGTTCAAAACCGTGCTCGATCATGGAGCGGCGCGCGGCTGCGCTGAGATTGAATCGGAGCTGGTGGTTCATGGCCCTCCCTCTGCGGGGCGAAGGGCAAGGCTATCACGAGCGGTGAACGGGGCCGGCAGCAGTTCAGAGGGCAGCGCGGCAAATATTCGGGGTTGCCATCCAACCGGCGGGCTCATCCGGCACTCCAAAGCACGAATGCCGCTGCGCAACATCAAAGTCGACCGGGACGCTGAGAAAGAAGCGCCGCAATCGCAGCAGCGCAATCTCGATCGGCCAACGGCGGTCGACATTTACGAGCAGGTCTCGCGCAATGCGCGTCGCGAACTACAGCGGCCCTCGATCGCACTGGCCATCTCAGGGATTGTAGGCGGGCTGACGATGGGCCTCACGGGGTTGAGCGTATCGGTGGTGAGCTCGATCCTGGGAAATTCACCGGTGGCTCAGTTTGTGGCGCTGGCCTTCTATCCGATGGGGTTCATGGCGGTGATTCTGGGCCGGGGCCAGCTGTTCACGGAGAACACGCTGTATCCGGTAGCGCTGATTCTGGCCGAACGGCGGCATTTTCTGGCGACCGCGCGACTGTGGGGGATTGTGTTCCCGTCGAACGTGGCAGGAGCCTTTCTGTTCGCGATGCTGGCGGCGCGGACCAAAGCTCTGCAACCGGACACGCTGCACGCGCTGGCGCAGCTGGGCGCGCAGGCGGCGAGCCTTCCCATGCGGCACATCTTCTGGAGCGGCGTGGTGGGCGGCTGGATGATCGCCATGGTGGCGTGGCTGGTGAGCGGCAGCCATTCCATCACCGGCTCGGTGGCGGTGATCTGGCTGCTGGCCTTCATTGTGGGCGCAGGACATTTCGCGCACTGCATTGCAACCAGCGGAGAGATTCTTTCCGCCGTCCTGGTTCACGGTGTTTCTCCTGGCGGGTATGGCCGATGGCTGCTGGCTGCGACCAGCGGAAATATTTTGGGCGGGGTCGTGCTGGTGACGCTGCTCGAGTATGGCCAGGTGAAACTGGATTAATCGGGCGGGGACGCCGGTCCCGGGATTTTCCGCCGAGAATGCTTTCGCGCCCTGGCTCTGAGCGTTTACCCGACACAACCGTCGACAGCCTGCATCCCACACAGAGAAGGGGGTTGCATTGATCGGTTACATCGAGAACAACTGGCATACATTGCTTTGGTCGGCCGGCATTCTTGCCGGCGTGTTTGTCATCGCTCATATTGTTCGCAGCATTGTCTTCTGGATCCTGATCCGGCTGACGCAGCGCCACGGAAAGCTGGTCGGACAGTCTTTGGTCAGGCATGGGAAACGTCCTTCGCGGTGGATCTTCCCGCTGCTCGCCATGCTTTGCGTGTTGCCGGGGCTGGAACTGCCGCAGGTGCTCAAATCGGCGCTGGAGCACATCACGGGGCTCGGTCTGATTGCGGCGATCGCGTGGCTGGTGATCCTGTTTGTCGATATCGCGCGCGACGTGATGGCGAGCAAGTATCGCGTGGACGTTTCGGACAACCTGACAGCTCGGCGCATCCAGACGCAGTTCTCGATGCTGCAC
>DASZYN010000560.1:0-2366 GCA_035545435.1 Acidobacteriaceae bacterium
CCGCTGCCCTGCACGACAATAATCACCATTAGCATGCACCCTTTCCCCGTTTCCCGATCTGTACGTGTTGCGATGGTTCTGCTGGCCGCCCTCTGGGCCGGTCAGCAGGTCCACGCTGCATCCTTCTATGTCGACTGCACCCAGTCCACCCCTGGCGACGGCAGCCAGGAACATCCGTGGAACCAGATCGGTCCGGTCTCAGCGCAAATGTTCCACCCCGGCGACCTCATCGCTTTGCGGCGCGGCACAGTTTGCCACGGAGCTTTAACACTGCACGGTTCGGGGAGAGCGGAGGCGCGCATCCGCCTCACAGCATGGGGCGAAGGTGCGCGGCCACAGATCATCGCCGATAAAAACGATACCCAGGCTCTGCTCCTGAAAAATGCCGAATCCTGGCAGATCGATTCGCTCGACATCGCAGGCGGCAATACCTACGGTCTGCTCGTCACCGGCGACCAGGACCAGGTGCTCAGCCATATCACCCTCCGCAACCTTGTCGTCCACGATGTGTTCGGCGGCGAGCTCCACAACAAGGACAACGGCCTGGTCGTCTTCCTGCGCGGATCGAAGCGCCAGCGTTTCGATCACGTGCTCATCGAAAACGTGGTGGCCGCGCACACCAATCAGTGGGCCGGCATCATGATGGGCGCCGGCAACTTCTACTCCGACGAAGAGGGCTACAACCGCGATGTGACGATCCGCAACAGCGTCGCCCATGATGTTTACGGCGACGGAATTATCCTGTTTCGCGTGCGCGGCGGGCTGATTGATGCGAGCACCGCCTGGCTGACCGGGCAGCAGCCGACAGAAAAAATCGGCACGCCGAATGCCATCTGGACCTGGTCCTGTACCGACTGCATCGTGCGCAACAGCGAGAGTTTCCTCACCGAAAGTCCCGGCGTCGACGGCGGCGCCTACGACATTGACTGGGCAACTACGCGGAACACGGTCGAAAACAACTATGCGCACGACACGCAGGGGTACTGCGTTGCCGTTTTCGGAGCAGGCTACGTCACGCACGACGCCGTGGTGCGTCACAATGTTTGCGTCGATAACGGTCTGAGCCCGAGGATGGCGCGACTCCAGGGAGCGATTTACATTCACACCTGGAACGATGGAAAGATCGACGGCATGATCATCGACAACAATCGGATCGACTGGAATCCGCCGGCGCCTGCCGCTCCGATTGTGAATGATGAGGGAACCGAGCTGGCGGGGAACCCGGTGACGGTCCGCGACAACACCATCCGCTCCACGAGCCCTCTGCTGGTGCGCAGTGTGGGCGACCGGCTCGTGTTTGCACACAACATATATATGTATGCCGGACTGGATAAGCCTTCCTGGTTCTGGAATGGCAAGACCTGGGATTCCCTGGCGGCGCTGCAGGCCGCAGGTGGGGAAAAGGGCAGCACGCTGCAGGCCGATCTGGAGCAGTCCCTGTCGGGCACCGTCGCACGCCTCGCCAACCTCCCCAACCTCGCCGATCTCGACGGTCGTGCCGTCCCCACCCAATCCGCGTCACAATACCGGCTCCTCCTCCCGATCGATCTCCAGCTCGATGCCGATGGCCTGATCCCGCCCGAGGTCATGACCCGGCTCAGCGTGCTGCGTACGCTCACGCGCGAATACAACGCCCGACAACTGCAGGTTCTCGTATTTGTATCCGCCACCGGCACAAATCCATCATTGCGTAATGCCCTGATCGATCTTGATGCGCCTTCGATCCGTTTCGTCCGGGCCGAATCGGCTACCGTTCCCGTAGCTCTCGTCGATGCAAAGGGACGTATTGTGGAGCAGTGGTCCGGCTCGGATCGTTTCAATGCTGCCACCGTGGGCTATGCCGTTCGCCGGCGGCTCGGCGTACCCGTCTATGCCCAGATGGATGCGCGTCCCTGACCATGAGCAGGCCTTCGCGCATTGCCCTCGTCCTGATTGCGTGCCTCGGCCTCGCGTCCCTGGCGCACGCAGCCGACGACTCTTCGCGTATCTCCGCCAATCCTGATTTCGCCGAAGGGCTGCGGGGCTGGCAGATCCAGGGCGACGTTCATGTCGGTGCCGCTCCGGGGAATGCGGCAAAGCACACCGTCACTCTCGGTCCGGGCGCAGCCTCGATCGTCCAGCATGTCGCGGCCGGCGGCGCGAATCACATGATGATCGAAGCAACGCTGCACGCGGTGCCAGCTGGGTTGGCGACCGTGTCCGTCCGCTGTCTCGACAAAGATGGCCGCGAGCTGATGACCCTGCGCTCGCCGACCGACATCAGGCCTGGAAAAGAGGCCGATACGCTCGCGGATTATTTTCGCCCGCATCCTCTCACCGCCAGCGTCGAGATCAGCGTCGCCAAAGACGACACCTCGGCCACCGTC
>DASZYN010000561.1:0-4086 GCA_035545435.1 Acidobacteriaceae bacterium
CTTCCCTTTTCTGACAAAGAAACGAACACAGTGCGGCTTCTTCTGCCCCTTCGGCGCGTTTCAATCCCTGTTTAACAAGATCAACCTCTTCGAGATTCGTTTCGACCGCACGAAATGCGTCGACTGCACGCTCTGCCAGACCGCTTGCCCCACCATGGCCCTCTCTGCCGAGTCGATCCGCGAAGGCAAAACGTTGCTGAACTGCATGAAGTGCGGCGCCTGCGTCGACAGCTGCAAAAAGGATGCGGCCGTATGGCATCTCAAAGGCACTCCGGTCGCCGTCAAGCCCGAGCGGGCGCGTCTGCTGTTTCTGTACGGCACGTGGGCACTGGCAACCATGCTGGGCGGCAGCATTATGGCCAACTCACTGGCAACCATCCTCGGCTTTCTGCCGATCCGCTAACAAGGAGACACTGCATGCGTACACGGATTCTGGCGTTCCTTTCCTATGCAGGTGCAGCTGTATCCCTGATCGTCGCTGCCTGTACTCCCTTCGTGCTGCTCGGGGCCTTCTCCCAGGCCGTGGCGCGGACCGGCATCCATGTCGACGCGGTCTACTCCGGAGGCACCATCGCGCGCACCGTCCTACGGGGCGCCTGGCAGATCGACATCTATCGCCCCGTCGAGCCCCGCGCTCTGCAAGACGCAGACCCCTTCGTGCAGATTGCCTTCCGCCCCGCTACCGCTCTGCCCCGGCGGTTCACTGACGAGGTCGACCTCAACGGCGACGGCCGTCCGGACATCCGCGTGCAGCTTCTCATCCCAAAAGATCCGAGCGCACGGCCGTCCGGCGAAGTCATCGCGCTCAACCCGATCTACCGGTCCTTCCGGATGCCGGGCCGGATGCCGGGAACCGAGATCGGGTTTTCCGAACTGATCGCGCAGAGCAACGGCGCCGTACTGGTCCGCGTGCCGATTCAGAAGCGCAGCGTACCGCGGTAACTCCGCGATCGAAGCCGGCATCCCATTCAGCAAGCCGGCCGCAGAGGCGGCCTGCCGGGCCCGCCCTCCTGTTGCGCGAATCCGGCGCGATCTGCATTTCATCCCCAAGGAGAACCACTTATCATGAAGAACGAAAATCTGCGCGAACTCCTCGTCGAGGAGCTGAAGGACCTGTATTCGGCCGAGAACCAGCTCACCAAAGCGCTGCCCAAGGTCGCGAAAAACGCTTCCGATCCTGAACTCAAAAAGGCAATCGAGAGCCATCTGAAAGAAACCGAAGGGCACGTGGCACGGCTGGAGCAGATCTTTGAGAAACTCGAAGGCAGCCCAAGGGGCAAGACCTGTGAAGGCATGAAGGGCCTGATCACCGAAGCCGACGAGCGTATCAAGGAAGGTGGAGAGCCGGCGGTGCTGGACGCGGGTCTGATCGCTGACGCCCAGCGCGTTGAGCACTACGAGATCTCCGCCTACGGCTCCGCGCGCACCTTCGCGAATCTGCTGGGCGAGAAAGAAATTGCCCGCCTGCTGGAGCAAACACTGAAAGAAGAAAAGGCGGCCGACGAGAAGCTGACGTCGATCGCCGAGAGCATCAACGTCGAAGCGAAAGCCGCCTGAGTACGTTCAGTCCGGACACGAAAAAGAGGGGAGGCTCCGGCCTCCCCTCTTTTTTCGCGATTGCTAACCGATTTTTAGCCGACCGGACCTGAGCTGGCCGGACTTCATTTAACCGGACTTTGGCTAACGTCAGCTAAACGTGATGCAGTTCCTCCTCGTGCACCGCAGCCGCGGTGCTGACAGGTTCCAGATCGCAACCGTAGTAAATCTTCTCGACGACCGGAAAACCAGGGAACTGGACGAGGTAGACATCGCGCAGCGGGAGTTTCAGGAAGACCCGGCCGATGGCTCCACTGTGCAGAATGCGTACTTGCTGCCCTGCTGTGTAGACCATACCGTTGGAAAATCTAGGCCTGGGCAGAGACAGTTCGGAATCCCCTGAGAGTGTCAAACCGCGGACACCTTGGGCATCTTGCTAAATGGTTACCGTGCGAGTATCGACGGAGAAGCCCATGTCGCCCGGCGACGGAGACATGGGCTTCCCTGCGGAAGCGGCCTATTGCTGACCGTAGACTTCGGGGGCCGTGGTCGACCAGCTGGGGTCGAAGTAACTCTCCTTAGCGTTGACGGCAAACAGGTTCACCTGGACGGAGTCGACGCAGGCCGCGGTCAGGTCGGCGAGGCGTTTCATGTTGGCCGGGCCGAGGGCTGCCATGAAAGCGGCGCCGTTGGTCATGCCTTTGTCGACTTCCGCGAGCGAGCGCATGGGGTTGATGACGATCCAGACGCCTCCGTTGTTCTCGCCATACTCGCTCTCATAAGTGGCCCAGTGCGAGTCCGTCTTAGCGAAGCCATCCACATAGAGCTTGGTCAGGTCGGCCCAGTCCTTGTCGTGGCCGGCCTTGATGCGGAACGTCATGAACTCCCAGTAGCGCTGGTGCGGGACTTCCACCGACGCGTGCAGGCTCATCTCCGGGTGATAAACGAACGCGCTGGCGTCGTACCGTGCCAGGAGCTCGCCATCCGCCAGCTGCGCCGCGTCGATCGCAGCAGCGAAATCGGTGTTTTTCGCCTGCGCTTCCTGATCTTTGCCATAAGCGTCGAAGGAGTCGTAGGCAAACATGAACAGAGCGCGCGTCGGCCCCGACATCGAATCCATCGCAATGTAGTGCGTCGGCCATTTTGCATCGTTCTCAGCCTTAATGAACGCGGCTTCCGACTGAACATGCACGTTGCCCGCTTTGCCGGGCTTCAGGTATTCGCGCTGAATGACGAGAACTTTCGGTGGAGGTGGCGGAGTCTTGTCCTGAGCCGCCGCAACCATCGCGGACGACGCGAACAACGAGGAAAGCGCAACGGAGATGAGCGTGCGAGTTTTCATGTGGATGGCCCTCCCTGGGGCGAAGTCTCTCCGCCAATCGATCCCGGCGCCGGCAGGAATCGGCCCGACGCTGGTGCAGCGGAGACGTGGGTGAGTCAGAGCGCCTCAGGAAAAGCTGGGCCGGGCGCTGCCTACCTTAACTGCGGGGGAACGTGGGTTCTGCTCTCGCGGAAGTGGGCAGAATGAAGCGCTGGAGAGGCTTCCGGGAGCACCGGTATACTTCCGCGCTCTGCAGGCCTTGTCAAGATGACTGCGATGCTATTTGTCGCCTCGCCATGGGCGAAGCAACACGCCGATCACATCCACTTGATGCCGCTCTCGCCGACGATGACGAAGACATCGAGCAGATGCGTAATCCCAAGAAGATGACGGATTTGTTTGCTCAGATGCGCCAGCTCCAAACTGCAACCGGCGGACTTCGCGCCGACGTAGAGACGCACCAGCGCCCCCATGCCCATGCTGTCGGTGTGCTTCAGATCGGAAAGATCGAGCACCACGCGCTTGTGGTTCGCGAACAGCGGCCGAACGCCAGTGATCACAACGTCTGTGACTCCGGCGACCAGCTTCCCATGGCAATGCACAATCGCAACACCATCGGGACATTCTTCCACTTCAAAGGTAAACACCGGAGGCGCAGCTATGTGAGACATGACGTGTCCTCATCCATGGCGTTGCAGCAGGAATCGAGCGGAGTCCAGCGATTATCGCACAGCAACACGCCGAATTTTGCCGAACCGTCAGGCCACTGGACTCGACGCCACCGGCAGTGCCGCGGCCTCCCAGGCCGCCAGCCCTCCGGCCACTTCCATCAGATCGGTGATTCCCTGCTGCTGCATCATGCTCGCGGCAATTGACGACCGATACCCGCCCGCGCACTGCACCGCGATCGCACGATCGCGGGGAATCTCCGCGAGATGATCGCGCAGGCGGCTGAGCGGCATGTTCAGGCTTCCGTCCACGTGGCGCGTCGACCATTCGCGCGGCGTGCGAACGTCAATCAGCAATGGCGGATGAGCAGCAGCCATCAAAGCGGCCAATTCCGGAGCACTCGACCGGCGCGTGTAGGCCAAAAGCTCCGGCTGAGCCGTCAGCGCTGCCATGCCGTCGCGAAGATATCCCTCCACCCGGTCGAACCCGATGCGGCCCAGCCGCAGCGCGGCTTCGTGCTCGCGCCCCGGCGCTGCGATGAGCACGATCGCGCGGCTCGG
>DASZYN010000562.1:0-2693 GCA_035545435.1 Acidobacteriaceae bacterium
GCGCAGCAGGCCAGCCTCACCGTGGCTGACGCCATCGACGCCGCGCACAACAAGCAGATGATCGATCCCTTCCAGAAGCTCAAGGGCGCCGCCTTCGACCGCAAGTTTGCGCAGGAGATGGTCGCTGGACACACCAAAGCCATTGCGGTGTACAAGAACGAAGCCGATAACGCCCAGAACCCGGCGATTAAGAGCTATGCGCAGAACGCGCTCCCGGTTCTGCAGAAACATCTCGACAGCGCAAAGGACCTCGGGAAGAAATAGCTGGTCGCTTCCAGCATCGTTTGGTTCTTCACGCGGGCGTTCATCTGTGAAAGGGCCCGGCTTTTGCCGGGCCGTCACCTGAACACGGCCGCCTCAGAGCCGATTCAGCCATTCGTTCTTCCACTTGATGTTGCAGCCGAGGCTCGGCAATTGGTCCTGGCTGATGGGCTCGCCCGCGACAACGGCCTTGATCGCGGCGCGCAGATCCCGGCCGGTCACGGGAATGTCGTTCCCCGGCCGGCTTGAGTCGAGCTGACCGCGGTAGACCAGCGAGCCCGAGCCGTCGAACAGGAAGAAGTCCGGCGTGCAGGTCGCGTCGAACGACCGCGCGACCTCCTGGGTCTTGTCGTAGAGGTAAGGAAAGGTGAAGCCGAGTTTCAGAGCCTGCTCGGCCAGCGACGCCGGAGCATCGTCCGGATAGTTCTCGGCGTCGTTGGATGAAATGGCCACGAACCCAATGCCGGAGTCGCGGAAGTCAACCGCCAGTTGCGCCAGCTGCTTTTCGACATGCTTCACAAAAGGGCAATGGCAGCAGATGAACATCACCACCAGTCCTTTGGGGCCGATCAGAGAGGAATGGGTGTGGAGTTGATTGGTGCGAACGTCCTTGAGAGAAAAGGCCGGAATCTGCGTGCCCAGCGCCAGCATGGCGGATTCAGTGCGAGCCATCGATGAGGACCTCCAACAGCCTCTAGGGTAACGCGCACGCGTCGCACTGTGACCGCTGCGAAACACGAAACTATTTCGACAGTGTTTCGTCTTCGTGGACAGCAGTGGAGCGAATGGGAATCGATGAACGAGACGTCCACTGCTGAGGTGCGAGCATGGGACCTCTTTGCAGTTCTTCTGCCTTTGATGTTCGCGAACGGTTTTCGAAGCTGGCCGTTTGCGTCGCGTCCCTCCTGATTCTTCTCCTTGCTATGCCTCCCCAGGCATTCGCGAAAGCGAAGCCGCTGGACGCCTCTGCCGTCCACTCCCGCATCCTCAAACGAGGACTCGGCAACCCGGTAGGCGTGGAGATGAGCAACGGTGTGGCTCTGATCGGAAGAATCATCGCCATCAACACCGACTCCTTCACATTGCAGCTTTTCAACGATCCGGATCCGGTCACCATCAACTACGCCGACGTGATCGATTTGCGAACCGGGCCATCCCACGGGTTCTGGATTGTGACGGCGGTGGGGATCGGTGCTACCGCGGGCTTGGCCATCTGGGGCTTCCACCACGTGCACAGTCTCGAGCAGCAGAATCAGATTCCCAACATGCCGCCCTTCCCGACCGTCCCGTAGCCGGTGCGCTGCACGCTATGCTGGGAGCGTGAGCGCGAAGCAGAGGTTTCAAGGCACTCTGCGGCCCGACGGCACGGGCCTGAACTGGAACGTCATCACCGTTCCGTTCGATCCGGCAAAGGTGTGGCCGAAACGCCAGCGCCTGCGCGTGCGCGGCACCATCAACGGTTTCGCCTTTCGCACCTCGCTGTTCCACGCGCGCGACGGCAGCTACATTCTGCTGGTCAACAGAAAGATGCAAAAGGGTGGCAGCGTCCGCCGCGGACACATCGCGGAGGTCGTGCTCGAGCCCGACCTCGAAGAACGGACACAAACGACTCCGCCTGAACTGGAGAAGATCCTGAAGCAGGACCGATCGCTGAAAAAGTTCTACGAGCAGCTCAGCGACTCGATGAGAAAGGCAATCGCCGACCAGATCGAGCAGCCGAAGAATGCGGAGGTGCGGTCGGGGCGAGCGGAATTGTGGGCCGAACGCATGATGCTGGCCATGGAAGGTGAGAAGGAGACGCCGCCCATCCTGGAATTAGCCTTTCAGCGAAACCCGCGAGCGCGCGCTGGCTGGAAGGCCATGACCCCGATCCAGCGTCGCGGCCATTTGCTGGGGATTTTCTACTACCAGAGTCCGGAATCCCGTCAGAAGCGAGCGCAGAAAGCGATTGAGGAAGCGGTGCGCGCAGCGGACAAACATCGAACCTGAGGCAGGGCAGCTTCCAGCGCAACCGATCGTTTCCATCCTGTTTCCTGGCAGCGGCTAACGCGGATTCCGTCGTTCATCAGTGCGATACGTGCCCCTCACTGGCGCTCAAAGGCAACAGGTCCTGCCGGGGCTCCGAGCTGCGGGTGGACCCGCGTCACGTCCCGGCTGTCGATAAGGGGGGCGATCCGGGCGGTTCAGAGGACTTGATTCACCGCAAATCAAAGGATTTAAGGCAAATGGGCTTGTTTTGTCGCAGGGAAGGAGGCGGCAGGCTGAGAGCGGGGCATCGGTACGTGAGTCATCGGCCACATTTAATACTTAGATAATACCGCCGGGGAAATATTCAGGGGCATGTTAACAGCTATAGTCCTCTTTGTATGGCGGAGTCTGTACCACAGCGGTGGGCAGAGTCATACAACTTTTGTTGAGGAGTACTTCAGTCA